>JBLNAO010000360.1:0-15854 GCA_050259395.1 Chloroflexota bacterium | reverse complement strand
GGGAATCTTAAGGCAGTTGCAGGACCGTAATTGCTTCCCCAAAGCTTTTTCCCCGTTTCATAAGTTATAAAAGCTTTCGGAGTGCCTTTGTACCTGTCCCAATAATCCTCATCCTTTTCGCGTATGAGATTTGTTCTGATTGGAATTCCGGCATCCCAGGATGAACATGATTCGCTTGCAGCTATTCCCGGAAAATCGGGCATAAGCATGGAATCTATCCGTAAATCCTTCATTTTTATTACATCCTCAACCATGAAAGAAGCTTCCTTTTCAACGAGGTGATTGAGGGAATCAGGTGCATACCATGACATTTGAACTGTGTCACCTTTCGCGGCACTCAGATCTTCAGCCAGCCAGCTGATGAAAGTGATTCCATTTTGACGTGCCGAACCGGGATAAATGCCGGCAGGGACAGCTGCTACAAATGAGTAGGGATTGATTTTTCCATCCTTTTCAATCCTGTTTGCGAGGTATGTAATCAGAGGCGATGCTTCCGGAATCTGGTTCTTAATCTCATTGATCAACAGTTCATCTATAAAGACGCGATCGGAAATAATTTCGCAACCCCCTGTTTTCCTGATCTCACGAATATGCAATCCTGCATCAGCCGGTTCGATAATCTTTGCGAGCAGAGACTTCACCAAACCCGTGTCTGGATTATTACCGGCTATAAGCAACCTGTTGAGCTTCTGGGTTTTTCCAGTGAAATTTCCAAGATCGGATATGTTCATAAAGATATTGGGAGTGCTCACCTGGCTGATTGTGAGTGAAAAATCCCCCATAAACGATTCATCTGCAATTCTTCCTACCTTCAACACGATCGATGTATTCTCATCTTCAGTAGGGGCGAATGGAGCATCGGCCGGAATGTCGCTGATGTTCCTGAAGCGAATAATTATGTCATCTCCTTCCTTAACCTGAATGACGGATGCCAGCCTGGTATTGATGGTGACAGTTCCGGGTTCCATATGAATTGAGTCAATATTATGGAAAGCGAAAAAGTCATCACCTACCGCATAAATGGATGTACTGTTTGAAGATTGCTGACTTACAAGCCCCTGGCTGCTTCCGTGGAGCTCGAGCAGTCCCGTGCATTTCAATCCTGATGCCTGTCCGAATTTACCCGTTAACGCCTGGTCAAAGTACCTTAAGCCGGAGCTGATTAAAACGGAGGTGTTGCCAAGCTTCAGTTCAGCAGTTCTTTTAAGACTTGTTCGAACCGATTTGCCGGTCATCAGCGATCCTGTGATAACGGCTGTCAGCAGCAAGATAATCAGGAACTGGTACAATACCTGTTTCCTGTGATATTTTACGGATTTCAGAGCTATATTAAAAATGCTGTGCCGCATTTCAGACAAGTTTGCCCGATTGAAGAATAAGCTGCCTCGACATCCTTTGAGAAAGAGCAGCTGAATGGGTAGCCAGAATGATTGTCAGCCCGAATTCGCGGTTCATTCTGACCAGAAGCTCACCCATAATTTCTGCATTTTTGGAATCGAGCGAGCCTGTCGGTTCATCGGCAAGCACCATTGATGGATTATTTGCCAGAGCTCTCACAAGCGCCACTCTTTGTGCCTCACCGCCGGAGATCTGGAAAGGATATTTGTCTTTTAAAGTTGAAATTCCTGTTATTTCCAGCAACGAAGAAATGTGCTTTTCCTTTTCTGCATGCCCGGCATTGTTTCTCCGGTTTGCTAGAAGTGGCAGGAAGATGTTTTCAGAAACAGTGAGATGCGGAAGCAAAAGATGCTCCTGGAAAACAAAACCGATGTTCCTGTTCCTGTATCCGGCAGATTCATCTTCGCTGAACGTGCTGATGTTTTTTCCCCGGAAAAGGACTGATCCTTTATCGGGCCTGTCGAGCAAACCAATGACATTCAGCAAAGTCGTCTTCCCGGAACCCGAAGGTCCCATTACCGAAACAGAGTCACCTTCGTTCACATCAAGTGAGAGATCGTCAAGCACCTGTCCCCTCTGAACATATGCTTTTGAAACATTTTTGAGTGAAAGCATCGGCATTTATAATGAATTATACACCACAGCAAGATCCTGTGACATTTTTTTCAGCGACAGCTTCTTCAGCACATTTTCTTTCCCGGCCGCTGAAAGGGCTGACAACTTTTGCCTGTCTTTTAGCAGATGTTCGATGCCGGTTGCAAGAGTATCCACATCGTCTTTGTTGTAGATCAAACCTCCCCCTGTTTTTTCAACTATTTCCGGAAAAGCCCCTGTCGGAGGTTGAATGACCGGCACACCTGCAGCATTTGCCTCTAGTATGTAAAGTCCATAACCATCATATTTTCTTACAGGAACGCTCATCAAATCGATATTTCCGAAAAAATCAAGTTTGCTGTTCCCAAGAAATTCAGGATAGATCTTAACTGATTTTTCAAGTCCTTCATTTCTCACCTTCCTAATCTGATCCTGTATAAATGGCCTGTCGTCAGCCGTATATCCGCCTGAAACATGAAGAGTCAGTTCCGGAAGACGATTGCTTTTTCTCAGAATAATAAAAGCATCAACGAGTTTATCGAAGCCGTTATGGATGTTAACGCGGCAGAAATATCCGATCGCCGGCCAGTTGTCTTTTTTCTGAACGTTCAGGAGTATCCCGGGATCGAGTCCCATCGGAACAACGTGAACAATAGTTTTGGAAATGCCTGTTTTCGAAATAAAGAAATCGCGGTAATATGAACTCGGTGTTATAAAAGCATCGACATATCTCTCTTCTTCGGCAATGAGCTTCCATGCCTGTGATTGCCATGGTTCCGCCATTTCGTTGATCCAGTCATCCTCATTCAGAAGAGAGCATACAATTTTAACATCAATCTTGCTTTTAATCTGCTTTGCCAGTCCTATCACAAGGGCATTGGACAGATGGATTACATCAGGCTTGCCATCCTGCGTCAGGTAATCCGTGAGCCTCTGCAATTCCTTTTCAGGGAAAGCCTTGTCACCGGTGATCATATTGAGAGTCATGTCTTCCATGCCTTCAGTGCGTGTCGTGCCGGCACGTTTTGCAGCCATCTTCAGCATTGGAGGGCTGTCGAGGATCTTATCGAAGAATGATGGCATGTTCCTCAGGAACGGAACTTTTTCCCTGATGTATAAAGAGATTGCCCCGAAGAAAACATTGGGATCGATCCCGTTGTCTTTCACTGAATCATCAGGCGGCAGGTATAGCGGAATGGCAGAGGCCTGTGTTCCTGGTACTTTTCTGATAGCCCTGAGATAGATCATGTCGCGGTAGCAGTTGCCGCAATAGAATGATCCTCCCGATCCGGTAATGAGGTAGACTATTTTCATTTTCGTGGTGCTGGGTCCTTGGTAGGGTTCTTGGCATTGGGTGCCGGGCTCTGACCGAACGCCAGTAAACGTCCATCGTCGGTAAGGATGTAGAATCTGCCTGCAGAAACGGCGGGTGAGGTGCTGACAGGCGAGCCTGCGTTGAAGCTCCAAAGCTTTTTCCCACTGTTAAGGTCCAGAATAGTGACAAAACCATCCATGCCGGTAAACAGAACCTGGTCTTTTGTGACAACAGCCGATCCCGTTATCCTCCCGTTGGTGCGGTATTTCCACAGCTCCTTACCATCGGCCGCATTGTAGCAATACAGGTATTTGTCCTCGCTTCCAAGAATCATCTTATTGCCTGAAACTGCCGGAATGGCAAGGACTGATCCTGTTTCTGGAGTTCCGGGGATTGTCCATGCAATTTTGCCTGCTTTGGTATTTACGCAGTACTTGTTTCCATCATAATCGCCGATGAACGCAAAATCGCCGGAAAGAGCAGGAGAGGAGGCCATGTACACACCTATATTAATAGTATCCTTCTGTTGCCCTGTAAGCTGGTCAACAACTCTGACAATACCGTCGCAGCCTCCGAATATTATACTGCCATCCTGAATTGCAGGCGTTCCGTTTACGTAATTATCTGTTTCAACTTTCCAGAGAGCTGTGCCAGTGCGCGGATCAACGCAGTGAAGGTAATAATCATAACTTCCGACAACTACGCCTGCTTTGTTTCCTGAAATCCAGACATTGGCAGAGCCTGAGATCTGGTTATCTGTTTTATATGCCCAGATCAGTTTCCCGGTAACCTTGTCAATTGCTTTAAGGACTCCTTCATTGGATCCGATTATCACTTTATTTCCAAATATGAGAGGTGCGGCTTCAAAGAGGTTGCCATCCTCAAACTTCCATTTTATCTTACCCTCCGACACAGCAAAAAGTGTTCCCTTGTCGTTTCCAAAGAATATGGTCCCATCGCTGACAACTGGAGAGGATTTTGTTCTCACACCCGTTGCGATACTCCAAAGCAGCTGGGGAGCTGATGGGAGCTGAGCATCGCATTTGCCTGAAAGATCGGACCTGCCCCTGAATGATGGCCAGTCTGTTGTATTTGTCTGGCTCATGGCAGGAAGGGAGAGAAGGATCAAAATTAATGAGAGTGAAATGAAAGAGACTTTTATATATAAATGTCTTATATATATAACATTCTTATATATAGCTTTTATCCCTGACATCTCTATCTTTTTACAAAGTATGCTATAGCTTCGTTTGCCTGAGTTTTAAAGCTCCCGTTGGACAAATACCCGCTGCTTTTTCACTCTGGTTTTTCAAGACCTCATCAAATGAAGTGCCAAGAGGTTCAGAAATTATGCTTACAAAACCTCTTTCGATGAAACATAACGCCGGTTCATCAGAAGAATCCTCGCATACCCTTACACACAGCCCGCATTTGATGCACTTCGCATTTTCAAAGATCAACCCGGTGGACTTATTTATTTTTTTCCTGATCGGCGCATTGACAACCTTGCCTGAAGGATCCTTAACACCCAGCTCTTCCGCAGTATTCCTGAGCCTGCAATTATCTGCAGCCCTGCAGTCGCAATGCATGCATGCAGCTGCTTCGAACGATGCGTCCTGAACAGCCGGGATTTCTTTGTATCTTTTCAGCTCAACGGCACTTTCCTTAAGCCATTCCTGCTGCTCATCATTTTCAATCTTGCCAGTTCTCGATGAGAATCTTTTCAGCCTCTCTATGACGCGTACACCTGTGTCTTTAACAAGTCCTTTATTTTTTATCTCAGAAGCAATAAAAATCCTTGTTTTCCTGATTGTTACGGGCTCATCAACCTTTTTTCTCCTGCAGGCATTCTCACAAAAGGCTTTGCAATTGACACAGTTCAGTTCACCCGAGCCCAGCTCCTCAGCCACCAGTTCAAAGGCAGAATCATAGTCTCCTGATGAAAGATACCTGTTCATGAGCGGAATATTATATCCAGCAGGGCAAACTATCCTGCAGGGAGCTTCGCACTCGGCACGGTGCTCGGAAAGCAATAGTTCGACTGCCTTTCTCCTGATGGCAAGAACATCTTCACCTGAAACGTCGATATCCATACCTTGCTGAACAGGGGCGGAACAAGATGGAATGTATGAATTTTTGACCTTGTCCTTAACAAGGCAGACCATGCATGAGGAATAATGCTCTACACCCTTGCTGTTGCATAGTGTGGGGACAGCCAATCCTGCCATTTCCGCCGCATCCAGGATGGTAGAGCCTTCCGGAACTTCAATTTCCCTGTTATCTAACTTTATCTTAAGCATTGATATTCACTATTTCGATGGCATTTTCCGGGCATACAATCCTGCAATTGTCGCACTTGGTGCAGATATCCTGGTCTATTAAATGTCTTTCATAAGGGGCGAATGGAATGGCCTTCACCGGACAATCCTGGGAGCATTTTGTGCAGCCTGTGCATTTTTCGGTTACCGAATATTTGATAAGGGGCTGGCACCTGTTTGCCCTGCAAATACCTCTTGCATGCTCTTCATATTCTTCCCTGAAATACCTGAGACCGGTAAGCACAGGGTTTGGAGCTGTTTTTCCAAGTCCGCACAGACTGCCGTTCTTAACATCATTGCACAGTTTTTCAAGCTGGTCGATATCGGAAAGAGTCGCTTTTCCTTCAGTAAGCTTCGTGAGGATGTCGAGCATGTGTTTTGTTCCGACACGGCAGAAGGTGCATTTGCCGCATGACTGTTTGTGAGTGAATGTCAGGAAATACTTTGCCATATCTACCATGCAGTCGGAATCGTCGAGAACCACCATCCCGCCTGAACCCATCATGGCGCCCATTTCGGAAAGTCTTTCATAATCGACAGGAGTGCCGGCTTCGCGTGCAGGAATGCAGCCCCCTGAAGGACCGCCAATCTGCACCGCTTTGAAAGTTCTTCCCTGAGCTACACCATCGCCGATCTGTTCAACGATCTGACTTATGGTAATACCCATGGGAACCTCAATCAGCCCACCTTTCGCCACCTTGCCGGCAAGAGCGAAGACCTTCGTTCCTTTGCTTTTCTCAGTGCCAATTGAACTGAATGCCTCAGCGCCATTGTTCATTATCCACGGAACAAGCGAAAGAGTCTCGACATTATTTACAAGTGTTGGCTTTCCATGGAATCCTTTTACGGCAGGGTAGGGAGGACGTAAATGCGGTGTGCCCCTCTTTCCCTCGAGTGATGCAATGAGAGCTGTCTCCTCGCCACATACAAATGCGCCAGCACCTTCGAAGATGCTAATATCGAAAGAAAAGTCACTGCCAAGTAAGTTTTTTCCGAGAATGTTATTTTCATAACAATGCTTGATTGCTCCGCGTACCCTGGTGACAGCCAGTGGATATTCAGCCCTGATGTAGAATATCCCTTCATCTGCCCCGGTCGAGACAGCAGCAATCAGCATTCCTTCAATAACCCTGTATGGAAAAGATTCGAGAATCATCCTGTCCATGAACGCACCTGGATCTCCTTCATCTCCGTTACATACCACATACTTCCGTGTTGCGGAGTTGCCTGCAAAAATCTCCCATTTTGCACCTGTCCGGAAACCTGCACCTCCACGTCCCCTGAGACCGCTATCCTTAATTGTGTTTATTATTGTTCCTTTATCCTGAAGCTTCAGACAGTTTTTAAATGCTTCGAAACCTCCTGTCCTGCAATATTCTTCATAAGAATCAGGGGGCAGGATGCCTCCATCCTTCGTTGCAATGTGAACCTGGAACTGAAGGAAATTATTGAGATATTTCTCCCTCATTTCCGCAGGAACATTAGCCTTGCTGTTCACTTTTTCATCAGAAAGAAAAGTATCGACGAGATCGTTGATCCCGTACTTAAGCTTATTCTTCAGATTGCCCGGCTTGACGTGACGAAGAAGGATGTCCTCGACTTCACGCTTTTTTACGTTGGTATATTTTGAATGAATATTTCCTTTTGTAATGATCTCCATCAGCGGTGTCTGGTTGCAGACACCTACGCAGCCAACCGGCTTCAGGTTGACATTAAGGTTGTATTTTTCCTTTACGTCGAAGATCTCCGCAAGAATCTCCCTGCTTCCGCCTGCCACGCAGCATGAACCAATGCCTATCCTCACCTCAGCCTCGGCTTCAAGGTCGCTGCCATCCTTATCGTGACGCGCGTGTTTGGAGGCGGTTTTGATAAAATCTTTAAGTATATCATCAGCCTCTGTCGGCTTTACATGGCCGTAAGTTTTCTCGTCAATCTGTACAACAGGTGCGAGAGTGCAGCAGCCCAGGCAGGCAACTTCCTCAATTGAAAACAAATTGTCGGAAGAGGTGCTCGTAGTACCGTCCAGTTTCAGGGCTCTTTTGAATGCATCGGCAACCAGAGGTGAACCTTTGACATGGCATGCAGTTCCCGAGCAGATCTTTATCGTATGTTTCCCTGCCGGGATGTGCCTGAACTGGGAATAAAACGTCGACACGCCGGAGATCTGACCTGGGGTGATCTCAGTCACCCTGCAGATATGCTTCAATGCATCGGAAGGCAGGTAATTAAGCTTCTTCTGAACCTCCTGGAGTATCAGTATGAGCTTCTCCTTTTCCCTGCCTGTTGATCCGAGGATCTCATCGACAACTGCAACGACATCCACTTTGGGTTCATTACTGCATTTGCAGCCTTTCTCTATTTTAACCTCTTCTTTCAATTTTTCGAAATGCAATAAAGATTTTGTTTGCCCCTGATAAATATTTTTTCATCTGAAAATGCCGGAGTGCAATCTGCTCTCTCTCCGAGTGGTGACTCAGAAATCAGTTGAAACTGAGGCCCGGCATTCACAACATGCATGGTGCCGGCCCTGTCGAGTAACCACACTTTATCGTCTGCCACAACAGGGGAGGCGTAGAATTGATCTGTAAAATAATGTGTCCACAGCGTATCTCCTTTCTGGGCATCATAGCAAACGGCATCCCCGACTCCTGTCGTAAGGAACAGGAATTCATCGGTAGCAACGGGACTCGATACATCCGGCGTATACATATTGTCCTCCCATACTATTGTTGCACCTGCTCCCGGCTTGATTGCGGCGAGCTTAACATAATCCGTAACAGCGTAAGCCATAGTTGAATTAATTGCAGGTGAAGGCGCCACATCGCCGCTCAGGCATTCAACTGACCAAAGCTCTTTTCCTGTTTCGAGATCGTAGGCGCTGACAAATGGATTGCCGTTTATTACAACCTGAGGTTTCCCGGAAAAATATGCTATTGAAGGTGATGACCAGGATGTGTGTCCGGTGCGCATTGTTTCCCATTTTATTTCCCCTGATTTTGCATCGAATGCTATCAGTGATAACTTCTGATCACTGTCGTATTTTACAATCAGCATTCCATTGAACATGAGCAGAGAGGAAGCATATCCGTAAGAATTTGTGGGCATTCCTATGTTTTTTGAGAAGTTGAGCTTGCCGTCATGGTCAAAGCTTACAAGGTTGCCGTTTGCAAATATTGCGCATACATTCTTGTCGTCGACGGCAACCGTTGATGTCGCAAGTCCGGCATCCGCATCCATCTGCGGAAGTTCTGAAGGTTCTCCAGGTATTCCTGATGCTGATCCAGTCCATTCTATTTTACCGGATTTTTTATTTATGCAATAAACTTCGCAGGTCGATTCGTCTGATCCGGTCAGGAATATCCTATCATCCCAGATCACGGGAGAATTCTGTCCGGGTTTTGGTATTTCAACCTTCCATGCAATATTTTTATTTTCAGCGCCGTTCCACTCGGTCGGATAACCGGAACCACCAGCAATTCCCCGGCCGTCCTGCCCCCTGAAGAACGGGTAGTTTGTCTTATCGGGTTCAAAGGCAAATTTTCCTGCTGCACTCTCTTTTGATTTCTTTTTTCCTGAACCGCCTGTTGTATCAGGGAGGTTTCCCCGGAGCATGAATGATGCACCCACAGCCATTATGAAAATGATTGAAGCTGTGACAGTGATGTATCGCCTGTTTCTGCTTTTGGAAGAATCAGGTTCTGGTTTTGTGCCAGGAATTACAGGTACAAGCTTTTCCCGTTCGGAGATAAGCCTCTGGCAAAAAAGAAACACGATCGCTCCTGCAAGCAGAAGATAAGAGCCTGCCTGCACCTGCCACCTCGATGAGAAGTACGCTTTCCTTGCCATAAGATCCATTGCCCTGACCTGCTCTGCAACGACTGCATTTGAAGGATCCCTGTCGTACTGCTCCTTGAGAGTGAGCAATGCAGGATTATCAAGCGGATTTATGAGCTTGAGCTGGGCCAGGCTGAATATCATTGTAAGTGCAACGATCACGGTGAAACCAGCAGCAATCCTTCCTGTGGTTCGGACTAAACCTATCTCTTTTTCAGTTAAATTTAACTTCATTGTCAGGCTTTGACTTTTATTGGACAATATCTGAAACATCTTCCGCAGCTGAAGCATTTACCCTGGTCTGGTTTGTAGTCGTTTCTCCGTGTTCTTACTGAAAGTGAAACAAGAGCAATACCCAGGGAAGCGCCCAGGAAAATTCCAATCCATGGCGATGCAGTCCTGAATCTTTCGAGGATTGCAAGTTCTCCTGCAAAAAGTTCTTCTTCGGTTCTTCCTGATTCTTTAAAGGCAACAACATCCTTTGAAATGGATTCTATGCCTGTTTCCTTCTCAGTCCTTATTTCCCTGGCAAGCCGAATTTCCTGGTTGGCTCCGGACAATGCCGGACCCAGGTTCCTGAAAAGCAACCCTCCTGCAACAGCCAGCAGCGGGATAAACACAATACTTAAAATGAAACGTTTCCTGGAAGTGTCGGCCGGCTCTGCTGTGAGTCCCTGAGTCGCCGGTATAATAGCGTTATACGGGCATGATTCCTCGCACAGCCTGCAATTTGTGCATTCAGCGGGTGTAATTGTCAGGTGCTTTCCTGCAAAACGCGAGAAAACATTAAGAAGAACTCCATACGGGCAGAAGAACCTGCAATAAGGCCTGTTCACAAAGATTCCGGCAAGAAGGAGCAACCCTCCGAAAATTATCATTGTATGTGGTGCATCGAGCCTGAAGATACCTATGAAAGGATCATACCTGCAGATGATAAACTGGCTGTCTGTTGCAGAAAGAAGCACTGCAAGGCCAAGATATATGAAAGGCACAGATGCAAGAAATACTTCTGCTGCACGAGGGATCTTAAGCGGCTTTATTCCGGTCAGCTCCTGGATTGCTCCCAGCGGGCAGACACCGGCACAAAAGACCCTTCCGTAAAGGATGGCAAAAACCAGCGGTATAATGAAAAAAAGCAATGCGGTAAGAGGTATTGCATAACCGGTATTGAAAAGAGCAAGAGAGACATTCTGAACAGAGCCCACCGAGCAGATGCAACCCTGCCGGTAGAACCCGAAATATGCAAGTGAAAAGACTGACATCCAGACTATTCCCTGGCGCGAGCGTTTCTTCTGAGTCAGCCATACCGTTATGGACAGAGCCGCAACAAGCACCGCAACATCGAAATACTCCCAGCCCGGTGCACGCTGTTTCTCGAACTGGTTGACAGGATACTGGTAACCAGTCTCGAACTCCGGCCGGGGAAACCGGTCCTGCGAAAAGGAATTGAAATGCAGAGCAATGAAAAATAAAAAAACTATATATGGTATGAATTTATTCGCCCCTTTTGCTCCTTTCAATTGTGGGAGACCCTGAGTGGCTATATTTTGTATAAACTTTCTCATCAACTACACACTGACTTTTTACCGATTACCGATTACTGTTTACTGATTACCGATCACTGCTCCCCATATTCAGACCGCCCTTCTCCTTCTCAAGATATGCTACATTCGCAGGTATCCTGCTGATTGCATTCGACGGGCACGTCCTGGCTATGGAGCACTCGTTGCAATTAACGCAGCGATCGTGCCTGATCTGAAGAGCCAGCGATCCGTTGCCGAAATCACCGCAACCTTTTACGCATTTAGCACAGCCGTCGCATAGATCATCCTCTATTGTATATTGAAAATATGGTTCTTCAACAAATTTCCTTGTTATGGCGCCGGTCGGGCACATCTGGTTTTCCGCTGCGGTGCTTATTGTCTTGACGCCCTGCCGGAGGTATCCGCCGCAGAGATCGCAGTAGCCGCACATCTTGTAAGCGTGAACGCACTTCACAGCTGAAGGGGTCATTACACAATTTGTCTTGCACTGGCCACACTGGGTGCATTTCAGAGGATCAATCTGCCAGACATAAGCAGAAGCATTGGCTTTCTTAACCAGGAAGGCAGGAATGACGACAAGGGGAGCGGCAACAATTATCTTGCCTGCTGTCCTGACAAAATCCCGCCGTGATTGATATTTATTTTTCTTTTCCTCCATTTTTCTTTCTTCTTCCTCTGTGAACCTCCGTGCCTACTCTATGTAACTCTGTGTAACTTAAGAATTGAAGAACTTACACAGAGGACCACAGAACTTCACGGTGTTATAATACTACATTTAACTTTATCACAGCCCGATGATTGGGGACATGCACTGCAGTCAGCACCATAAGCTGCTTTTTTCCCGAGCACAAATGCAGTTAATCCCAGAATTAACATCAGGATATATCTCATCACCTTTTTAAGAAAGTCTTCTCTTGTCATAAATCTGTTATCTCTTTACTTTGTGCCCTTTGTGTGCACTTCGTGTTCCCTTGTGGTTAATTTTTTACCACTAAGGAAAAGGTTTACTCAAAGGGACACAAAGGGAATCATATTTTTCTTTTAAAAACATAAATTTTCGAATCTGCAGGGTTTGCCGCATAGATTGTTTTACCGTCTGCTGACGCAACATCGAGCGGAACAGAAGGCTCAAAATCATTCTTCGATGAGACAAACTCCACAAAATCGCCTTTATTGTCAAGTATCTTGATCCTGTTTATGCCTTTCTCGGCTGTAATAAATCCGCCGGGGATAACCGCAAAATGGGATGGATTGCAGCATCCGCAGAATGCTTCCGGAGCAAGTCCTGCTTCACCGAAGAATCCATCAAGCGCCCCGGCAGAAGTCCTTTTCTCAATTCTCCTGTGACCGGTATTGGCAACCCAGAAGGTGTTGTCAGCATTAATCGTAACATCGAAATATGCGCTCGGAAGAACAAACTGCGGTTCGTTCTGACCGGCCATGGCAACAACTTCTCCGCCTTTGTCGAGTATATAAACCTTCTTGTTGCCGGCATCAGAAAATGCAACCCGCGATTTGGCTGCCGAAACAGAAGTGATGATGCTGTTAGCTTCGAAAGGTCCCCATTCGTTCAGCAGTTTGCCTCCGGATATTACAAGAATGTGATCAATACTGGAAGCGAAAACCGTATCACCATAAACAGCCAGGGCAGTTAACGGCGATTCGTATTTATAGCTCCATAAAAGTTCAGATCCCTCCCCGTAACATGTTACAAAAGAGTTCCCTGCAGCATAAATTTTCCCATCCTGAGATACGGTGACTGCGTTCAGCTTCCCTTCCTTGACTTCAATCTGACCGGCAACATCCCAGGCATCTTCAATATTCATGTTATCAAGAACAGAAGATGATTCCTCAACTGTAGACTTCACCGGTTTTACAGAGTCATAAACAATATAACCTATGAAAACAACGATGATCAGCAAGGAGGCGTATGAAATGAATTTCCTGTTCATTGTTTTATTGTTTACTTACATCGAGGCATATAAGATTATGTGCATCTCTCATGAGCAGATATTTGCCTGCCAGTGCCATGGGGCCCCATGCTTCCTTCCCGTTCTTTATTATCTTATGGCTCGAGAGCAGTGTGGCTGTACTCTTCTGAATCCTGAAGAGATACAATGTCCCTTCGTCATCGAGCAGGTAGAGCTTGTCACCGCTCAGCAAATACGGGCCTAAACCCTGGCTGCCATACCTGTTTTCCTTGCCGCTGCTCCATACCGGCTTCACAAGGTCAGACTTGTCGTAGCATACAAGCTGCCTTTTGAGCTCTCCGGCATTTGCAGGAGGCACAACCCAGACATAGTTCTCAATAAGTATCGGAGTCTGCTGATCGCTTGAAATACCCATATTAGCCTTGTGGATCTCAAGGGCTTCAGCGGTGAATTTTGAACCGTCAAAATTTACCTTTATCCTGCCGCCTCCGGAACCATAGCTTCCGAATACGGCAATCTCGTTATTGCCTACATATAAAGGTGAAGCCGCTGTTGTTGCAGGACTCCATTCTTTTGTAACCCACAGCAGTTTTCCAACATCACCGGGTTCTGCAGAAACCCCGCATACTCCGCCCACGGCATTGTATACATACATTCTTTTGCCATGGAGAGTCATCGGGATTATTGAACCGTGCGACATCTTAAGAGAATCAGGATTAGGGGTTTTCCACAGGATTTCGCCTGTTGCGCAATCAACCCCGAGCATTAATGCCTTAATACCAGGCGCAATAACTGCAACACCATTGTCAATAAGAGGACATTGCCCTGTGAAGAAGTCAGGTGTGACCTGCCCATTTCTCCAGCCCGGAATCCCATATTCCTTTTCGAGGTCGATCGACCAGAGCAGATCTCCTGTTTCCGGGTTGGTGCACATAACATGTGAACGCGGGCCGATCGATACAACAAAGTCGTCTGTTACAGCCGGTATTGTCCTTGAATAGCCATGGTTTCTCTTGAGGTCAACATTATACCATCTTCTCCATAGCTCTTTTCCGGTGGCAAGTGAAAAGCTCCTGAGAACATCTGCCTTTCTTCTCTCATTGTAATCAAGGAGATATACTTTCCCTTTATGGACCGACACTCCGGCATAACCTTCCCCGACAGTTGTCTGCCATACCACGGGAGGACCGCTTGTGTCCCACGATTCGGCAAGAGGCACCGTGTCCTTGCTAATGTTGTCAAGGTCAGCTCCCCTGAAGCGCGGCCATTCACCGTAGGCAACTTCATCCATCAAGGCAAGAGTGTCGAAGAATTCGCCTATAACCACGGAATCAGATCTTATTGCCAGGGGAGGACGGTTATCCATTCCCGGCAACCGTGTATCAAGGTCAAATGGTGCAGGAGCAAGCAGCCACCATAATAAAGCACCCATAAAGATTGCTCCTGCGAGACCTGTGAACAATATGTTATTATGCCTGAAAGGTGACATTACATTAGTCTATTATGCTATGCAGAAATTTGTTTTGTCCAAAGATAATATTTTGAATTCCATTTCTGCATTAACACGATTTTTACAATGTGCAAATATGCTCTGAAATAATCCAGTGACGTCTTCCGCATTCACTAAAACGAAAAATATTGGATGATCACGAAATGAGAGCATAAATATTCAGACATCGTCCGATGATCCCGGACATTCTCATTAAATGATTTCTAAATTCGTGATTATTCATGATTTTTTCCCTTTTATGATAAGACATGACGCCAGGAAATATATTTTAAACCATATTTGCCTACGTGATAAAATTCAATAAATCAAATTGATTAATATGAAAAAAACAATTTTCACGATCCTTGGTCTGACACTCGCATTGCATCTCACAATTGCGCAGGATTTAAGCGAGTTCAGGGAAGATAACCGTACAGGTGTTGTATCCGAGACAGGTCTTCTTAAAACATGGCCTGCAGAAGGTCCCAAACAGATCTGGTCAAACCTTGAACTTCCGAAAGGATACTCATCAGTGTCATTCGGAAATAATAAAATTTATACAACCGGACTCATTGACAACAATGATGTTCTTTTCGCCCTTGACATGAATGGGAAAATTCTATGGCAGACTGTAATTGGCCGAGCATGGAATCAATCGAATCCTGAAAGCAGGGCTACCCCTACAGTCGATGGGACTAAAATCTATTGCACAAGCGGCATAGGTGACCTGGCATGCATTGATGGAAATTCAGGCAAGGTGATCTGGACATACAAGGCAAGTGAAATTCACAAGGGTACTTATGGCATGTGGGGCATTGCAGAATCACTTGTCATAGACGGAAATAAAGTATATTTCTCCCCCGGAGGACCCGAGACAATGACAATTGCTCTCGATAAAACCAGTGGAAAGCTGCTCTGGAAATCGGCGAGTCTGAATGATAAGACAGGGTATGTTTCCCCTATAGTTATAAATTACGGTGGGAAAAGAATGCTTATCAACGCCTCGCTCGGACATGTTTTCGCTGTTGATGTTACAAATGGTGAATTACTGTGGACTGTTAAATTCGACCCTACGCAGATCGATGGCAGGTGGGATCTTATAAAATGTACAACTCCTTTATATGATAACGGTATGGTGTATATAACAGGAGGTTACGACTCAGGAGATATGATGTTGAAAATAGGTGCTGACGGGAAAAGCGCCAGTACGGTCTGGACCAATTCCGTTCTGGATAATCATCACGGCGGAGTAGTCTCGCTCAATGGATATATTTACGGATCAAACTGGATCAACAATAATACCGGTAACTGGTGCTGTATTGACTGGAAGACCGGCAAAAAGATGTGGGAACAGACCTGGAACTGCAAAGGATCGATAATTGCAGCTGATGGGATGCTTTACATATACGATGAGCGTCAGGGTAACGTGGG
>JBLNAO010000359.1:0-6186 GCA_050259395.1 Chloroflexota bacterium | reverse complement strand
GCGTGGACTACTCCCGGGCAAAAACAGATATTCTATGGCAAATTCGATCTCAGGGCAGAACCCAAAATCATCAATAAGACACTTTTGGTGGATAACCGGAATGTGGTTGCAGATGGTGCGAAGTTTGAAGATATAATCGAGAGCCAGAACTGGCGTCCGAAAAGTGAAGATGAGCTTATCTTCTCACAATATGGCAGAGGGAAAGGCTTTACAAGTGAGGTTTTCGGTATCAATATCAAAACACTGAAGATCATCAACTATTCAAAAGATCCGGTCACCTACGACGAGCCGGAAGGGATATTTCCTGACGGTGAATATACCCTGGTGGAATCAGACAAGCATAAGCCTTCCGGAGGCACCAGCACTATCGAGCTATACAAACTGAAGCTTGACGGAACAGGCAGGAACTACGAGCGGCTTACGCATTTTACCGATATCGAAGGATATAGGGCAAGCAATCCTGTTGTCAGCGATGACGGTAATTACATAGCGTTCCAGGGGTCGTATGCAAAATCTGAAGCGGGTGCCGGATGCGGGATATATCTTTTTGATCTCAGGGAATACGAAAAACAGAAAAAATAATCACGTTGACAGTTCTCGTTGAAGGAGACGCCGATTTCAACTTCTCCCGTGCATTTTATATCTTGCATCCAATAATTCCTGACCAATGACCAAAAAATATCATATCCGCCTCGCTTTATTATTGTTTGTAATTGTATTACTGTCAGGCTCCTGCAATGATAATGTTTCCCGGGATAAGCAAGGGAAGACTGAACAAATCATTGCTCCGGAAAATGAACCTGTTATCAACCCGGTTGTAGACGATACCCTGAGCATCTTCCCGACTGCCCCAAAGAATGATTCAATCTTTGAAGCTGCCCTGAGCGGCATGAGGAACGATGTCATAAAAATGCTGGACAGAGGGGCGGACGTTAATGGTCAGGACAAAGATGGCCGTACAGTTCTTATGTACGCATCATATGATGGACATTCCGAGCTTATAAGAGATCTTCTGAACAGGGGTGCGAAGGTGAATCTTCAGGATGTGAACGGACGCACAGCGCTTATGCTGGCATCATCCGGACCATTCCCCGATGCGGTTAAACTGCTTCTCGATCACAATGCTGATCCCAATATAGTTGATAAGGAAGAGCATTTTTCAGCCCTTATGTACGCGGCTGCGGAAGGACAGCTTGAAGTTGTGAAGATCCTGATAAAATACAACGCAGACCCGAAACTTAAGGATGTCGATGGAGATGACGCTGTTACGTTTGCCCGGAACAATGGGCACGACCAGCTTGCTGCATACCTTATTGCATATACAAAGTAACCCCAGAGAAAGATAAAACTACACTTATGAGAAACACCATTTTTATTCTGGTCATGGTTGCTCTCTTTTCCTCGTGCAATACCGGGAATGAGAAAGCTGTCATTGACCTGAAAGTTGGTCCTCAGCCCGACGGCAGCATTCTTGTTCCGTCAAACCAGCTTTTGCGTCCTGCAGGATTACAGATCGATCTTCCGGGAAGACCGGTAGACCTTGCTCTTACTCCTGACGGCCGGTACCTCCTTGTAAAGAATAAAAACGACCTTGATCTCATAAGGATTGCCGACAGGACCGTAATGCAGACTCTTCCTTTCGAAAATGGCGGGGCATCCTTTACCGGACTTTGCCTTTCACCGGATGGGAAACAGGTTTACGTGACAGATTCTGAGAACAGGATATGCATTGCTTTGATAGATGAGAATAATTCGATGCACTGGGAAGAGCCGGTAATTCTTCCGAATCCTGAAATCGGTGACTTGCCGTTTCCCGGTGGTCTGGCATTATCGGGAGGTAACAAGCTGTACGTGACTCTTTCACGCAATAACACACTGGCTGTTGTTACACTGCCCGGAAGAAAAATAAATGAAATTCCTGTCGGTGTTGCTCCTTATGATGTTGTGCTGAAGGATGACTCCAAAGCTTATGTTACAAACTGGGGTGGTCGCAGGGCGGAGGCAGGAGAGCCTGTCTACAATTCATCAGGCACTCCGGTCCTTGTCGATCCGGGAACGGGCATTGCAAACAATGGCTCAGTTTCTGTAATCGATCTTTTCAGGAGCGAACAGGTAAAATCTATAGACGTCGGCTTGCACCCTTGCGGAATGGCTTTGAGCCCCGATAAGGCAAGACTTTATGTTGCGTGTGCAAACAGTGATCTTATATTTGTTATCGATACCAGGACTGATGAAGTTGTTGAGAAAATTTCTGTCCATGAAGAGGGTTCATTGTTCGGCAGCTCTCCCAACGACATCGTAGTTTCTCCTGATGGGAAAACACTCTATGTGGCAAATGGAACTGATAATGCAATCTGTGTAATTGGTATTGGCAATCCTTCCCGAATAGAGGGTTACATACCCACAGGATGGTATCCCGGAACAGTTTTATCTTCCGCCAGGGGCAATACATTGTATGTGGCCAATATCAAAGGTACAGGGTCGCGGAATAACAGAACTGACAGGAAGGGCTTCAACTCTCACGATCATCTTGGCTCTTTGTCGATCATACCGCTGCCCGACAAAAACTCCCTTAAGAAATTTTCACAAACCGTGACTTCAAACAATTCGATTGCTTCACTCTACAGGAATAATCAGGAAAAAACTACCGGAAACAGGCCAATTCCGGTTCCGGTTGTTCCCGGGCAGAAATCAGTTTTCAAACATGTTGTTTATATAATCAAGGAGAATCGCACATACGATCAGGTTTTCGGCGATTTCAAACAGGCAGATGGTGACTCTTCACTGGTGATGTTCGGACGTGAAGTTACTCCCAATCACCATTCCCTTGCAGAGACATTCGTGCTTCTCGATAATTTCTACTGCAGCGGAGTCCTCAGCGCTGACGGGCATCAATGGACTGATGAGGCCATTGTGACTGACTACCTGGAAAAATCCTTCGGCGGCTTCACGAGAAGCTATCCATACGATGGTGATGATCCTTTGGCTTATGCCAGCTCTGGCTTCATCTGGGACAATGTGCTTAAGCATGGCCTCACTTTCAGGAACTACGGTGAATTCGTCGGGGCAGTTATAGAGCCTGCAAATGCCACATTTTCTGAGATATTCCAGGATTACCTCTCGAAATCAGGAAAGATAAGCATCAGGGCGAAAGCCCAGCTCGATCAGCTTAAGCCATATGTTTGTCCTGCATACATCGGGTTTCCCAATACTGTTTCAGACCAGTACCGTGCCGATGAATTCATCAAAGAGCTTCATGAATATGAAAAAAATGACAGTTTCCCGAATTTCATAATTATGTTGCTCCCGAACAATCATACATCCGGAACACGACCGGGAATGCCTGTTCCTGAGGCAGCAGTTGCAGACAACGATCTTGCTCTTGGAAGGATTGTTGAGGCGATAAGCTCAAGCAGGTTCTGGAAAGAGACATGCATCCTGGTCACGGAAGATGATCCGCAGAACGGCTTTGATCACGTTGACGGTCACCGTACAGTTGGCATGGTAATCAGCCCGTATACCAAACGCGGCGAAGTAGTTTCGACATACTACTCCCAGATAAACATGGTTCGTACTATAGAAAATATTCTTGGATTACCGCCGATGAACCAGCTGGATATGTCTGCTGAGGCGATGAATGACTGCTTCACCAGCAAACCCGATTTCAGCCCTTACAAAGCTTTGCCCAATAATATTCCTCTTGACAGGCTTAATCCCGCCCTGAATTCACTGACAGGAGATGCACTGTACTGGGCTGAAAAATCTCTCGAACAGGATCTCGATGACGTCGACCGGATCGATGACGATACTTTCAACAGGATAATATGGCATGCAGTAAGGGGATATGACAAACCGTATCCTGAAATGCTCAAATAATCAAACTGAATGGCAATGATAAAAAAACTTTGTTTGTTCACCTTGTCGGTAGCTTTTTCAGGGCTGATCGCTGCTCAGAATGCGGGACAGGCCGGGATTGAAGCATGGGTTACAAAGCGTGACAGGTCGATGCTATTTGAAAAGTCACCGGAGCAGATCCCCTTTTCCGACAGGGGCAGGGGCTTCCCGATTGTTATTGATGAATCACATGCGATGCAGACAATCGACGGATTCGGGTTCGCTCTTACCGGTGGCAGTGCGGAGCTGATGATGAAGATGACCGCAGATGCCCGCAAGAAGCTTATCAAAGACCTTTTTTCATCAAAAGAGGGAGTAGGAGTGAGCTATTTAAGGATGACGATAGGCTCTTCCGACCTGAACAGCTTTGTCTACTCTTATGATGATCTGAAAGAGGGTGAAACTGACTTTGAGCTGGAAAAATTCAATCTCGGACCTGACAGGAAGGACGTAATACCCGTGTTAAAAGAGATCCTTGCAGAATCTCCCGAAGTCAAAATACTTGCCTCTCCCTGGTCTGCACCGGTCTGGATGAAAACCAACGGGAAAGTCAAGGCTGGCTCTTTGAAACCGGAATGTTTTGCTGTTTATGCTCAATACCTTGTGAGATACATACAGGAAATGGCAAAAGAAGGCATTAAGATCGATGCCATTACACTCCAGAACGAACCATTGAACGCCAACAATACTCCCAGCATGCGCATGTCTGCAGCAGACCAGGGTGAGATAATCAGGAACCATCTCGGGCCGGCGCTGGCGAAAGCCGGGTTAAAAACAAAAATTATTTTGTTCGACCATAATCTCGACAGGCCCGATTATCCTCTTTCTATCCTCAACGATCCTGCCGCCTCTCAGTTTGTTGATGGTTCCGGCTTTCATCATTATGGCGGGGACATGAGCGCCATGAGCACTGTTCACACGGCCTTCCCGGACAAGAATCTGTATTTTACCGAACAGATGGTTGTTGAACGCCCGGGCAGCACTACTATTGATATTTCAGGACAGGTTAAGCGGCTGATCATAGGCGCAACTCAGAACTGGAGCAGGAACATGATCCTCTGGAATATTGCCGCCGATCCTCTCAACGATCCTCACACCGACGATGGTGGTTGCTCGATGTGCCAGGGTGCCGTAACTCTCGATGGAGATAAGATTGGAAAGAACATTGGATATTATGTGGTTGCACATGCTTCAAAATTTGTAACGCCGGGTTCTGTGAGAATTGCATCCACACAGGCCGGCGACATGTCGGTTGAACTGACAACTGATGAGGAACGAAGGGAAATAGTGAGGGTTGCCGAAATTACGAATAATGAGGTACTGCCCAATGTTGCCTTCCGCAGGCCAGATGGCAGGATAGTTCTGATTGTTGCCAATGATTCAGGAACAACATCTTCTTTCACAATCAGGCATAAAAGCAGATCTGCTGTCATAAGGCTTGATCCGGGATCTGTCGGAACTTACATCTGGTAGTAATGCAGCAATGATAACCTCACCTTATTTTGTGAAAAAAATTCCGGTTGCGTTATGCTGTGTTGGTTGCGGAATGACTCTGAATTCATGCCACGACCGGCAGCAAAATCAAAACGAACCTCTCAATATCCTGATTGCAATCAGCGATGATCAGTCATTTGCTCATACAGGTTTCGGAGGGGGCAAATTTGTAAAAACGCCCGGTTTCGACAGGGTAGCAGGAAACGGGATCTATTTTAAGAATTGCTGGTCAGGTTCTCCCGGATCCGCTCCCTCCAGAAGCTCGCTT
Source organism: Chloroflexota bacterium (assembly GCA_050259395.1). Lineage (GTDB taxonomy): Bacteria > Bacteroidota > Bacteroidia > Bacteroidales > VadinHA17 > LD21. Next base: position 530 of record JBLNAO010000359.1, on the reverse strand, counting down.
GTAACCGGAAGGCACCACTGGCAGAATGAGTCAAGCGGGCAGCATGCTTCAGCCTGGCTCGACAAATATGTCCCTTTTGTAGATGAGCTGAAGGCAAAAGGGTATCACACAGGTTTTACAGGTAAAGGTGTCGGCCCATTCCAGTATGCAAGGGATGAGCGGGATTCTTTGATGAGAAAGGAAGATGCCGCGGGTAAGGCTTACAACAATATCAAATATAAGGAGGGGACAGATGAGCGAATTGCAGGAGGAATAGGAGCAATAAACTATTATGATAACTTCCTTGAGTTTATGAAGGAGAGACGGGAAGGTCAGCCTTTCTACTTCTGGTACGGAGCCACTGAACCTCACAGGGCTTTCGAACAGGACTCCTGGAAACGGAACGGGAAAGATCTATCAATGGCAGAAGTGCCTGCATTTCTCCCGGATGATGAGATTATCAGAGGTGATATACTGGATTATGCCGTGGAAATTGACTGGTTCGACCGTCATCTCTCCAAAATGCTGAATTACCTCGATTCAATCGGTGA
>JBLNAO010000358.1:0-5433 GCA_050259395.1 Chloroflexota bacterium | reverse complement strand
GGTTGGTCGGGTTAGTAATTTTCCCGTTCTACATAGTGTGTATGAAGCAATTCATGCGACTTGTGGCTGTTTGGCTTGTCGAGAAACTCCTTGTAAATTTCAATGACCTCAGGGTTCTGATGCGACTTGCGCAGAGCCATGTGCACATCCTCTGAGTATATTGCATCCATACGTTTCTGCCTTATGGCCATATTGGTCGGTATAGGCTGACCTCCGCCGCCGATGCATCCTCCGGGGCAGCCCATTATCTCAACAAAGTGATAAGGAGCCTTACCCTGGCGGGTCAGCTTCATGATTTTATCGGCATTGGAAAGGCCGTGGCCCACTGCCACCTTCAGCTCTGCCCCCTCAAGGAATTTCCAATCAGGGGTGCAACCCTCAATCTTCACACTGGCTTCACGCACTCCCTCCATGCCGCGTACAGGGGTGATGTTCAGGTTTTTAAAAGGAACTTCACGTCCTGTAACAATTTCATAAGCAGTACGCAATGCGGCTTCCATCACGCCTCCGGTTGCACCGAATATGACAGCTGCGCCTGTGGAATCGCCCATTATGGAATCATAATTGACAGGGTCGAGATTCCTGAAGTCGATGCCTGCCTGCTTGATCATAACAGCAAGCTCGCGTGTGGTGAGTACAAAATCGACATCCTTGTAACCGCTCGACCTCATCTCGGGCCTGTCTGCCTCAAACTTCTTGGCAACACACGGCATTATAGAAACTGAAACCACCTTCGATGGATCGATATTCCTTCTTTTTGCATAGAAAGTCTTTGCAAGAGCTCCGAACATCTGCTGCGGTGATTTGCAGGTGGAAAGGTTCGGGAGGAATTCCGGGTATTTATGCTCGATGAATTTGATCCATCCTGGGGAGCATGATGTGAACATTGGGAATGCTACGCTTTTGTCACCGTCTACCAGGGCTTTCTTCAGCCTTGTAAGAAGCTCCGTGCCTTCCTCCATTATTGTAAGGTCGGCCGTGAAGTCTGTGTCAAGAACCGAATCAAATCCAAGCTGTTTCAGAGCATTGACCATTTTGCCGGTAACACGCTCACCCGGGTCATAGCCGAGATCCTCGCCAAGAGCAACCCTTACTGCTGGTGCAGTCTGTACGACAACGTGCTTATCAGGATCGTAGATGGCATCCCATACATGGTCGATATATGTTTTTTCAACAAGGGCGCCGGTGGGACAGCGGTTGACGCATTGCCCGCAATTGCTGCAGACAACGTGGCTCATCGGCATGTTGTTGAATGAGGAAATCTTCTGATGTGCACCTTTATTTGCTACAGCTATAGCCGCAACAAACTGCAGCTCCGAGCATGTTCTTACGCAGCGCTGGCAGCGGATACACTTGGAATCATCTTTGACGAATGATGCAGAAGACCTGTCTATCGTATAATGCTTGTCCTCAACAAGGTCAAGCAGGATATGATCTCCAAAGGCATATTCATTTGCAAGAGATTGGAGCTCGCAGTTCTGGTTTTTGTAACATTTGGTGCAATCCGACCTGTGCTCAGACAGAAGAAGCTCGACGATGTGCTTCCTTGCGTTCCTTACCTTCAGTGAATTGGTGTTGATCTCCATCCCTTCCGTTACCGGAGTTGCGCATGAAGCGATCAGGGTTCTGGCTCCCTTTTGTTCTACCACACAAACGCGGCAGTTACCGGCAACGCAAAGATCATCGTGATTGCAAAGTGTGGGAATATTGATTTTCAGTTTTTTGGCAGCCGCCAGTACGGTCGTGCCGTCATCAACTGAGATTTTCTGATTATTTATTGTAAGATTTATCATGGTTCCGTTGTTTTAATTAGTTAATAGATGATCTCTTCCTTGAAGTTACCAACTATAGATTTGAAGGCATTCCCCACTGACTGTCCAAGCCCGCATTTCGAAGCTATCTTCATAGTGTCGGCAAGCTTAACAAGTTCATTAAGATAGGTCGACTTCATTTCTCCTTTTTTAACCTTTTCTATTCCTTTTAGAAGCTGCTGGCAACCAACACGGCAAGGTGTGCACTGGCCACATGATTCTTCGGTGAAAAAGTCAAGATAATTGTGAAGTACATTGTACATCGACCTGGAACTGTTGAACAGTTTCATTGAGCCACCTGTAGGCACTCCTTCGAAACCAATGATAGTCTCGGCAAATTTCTTCCTTGGGACACAAAAACCAGAGGCGCCTCCAACCTGGACAGCCTTGGTGTCGCCATCGCCGAACTCGTTGACAAACTGCTGAACCGACATGCCAAGCTCGAGCTCAAAAATGCCGGGAGTCGGGGTATCTCCTGAAACAGAGAATACTTTGGACCCCCTTGAGTCCTTTGTACCATAGGTTACAAATTTCTTTGCTCCATGCTTCATGATCATCATGGCAGTAACGAGAGTCTCAACGTTATTTATTGAGGTGGGCTTGTCGAACACACCGCTGCTGGTCGGATAAGGAGGCTTATTGCGGGGTTCACCGCGTTTTCCTTCAATTGATTCGAAAAGGGCGCTTTCCTCACCGCAGATATATGCTCCGCTGCCCATTCGATAATCAATAGTAAAATCATATCCTATCTCGCTGATAAGCTTGTGGAAGGATTCAAGTTCCATAAGCAGCTTCGGAAGCAGGTACCTGTACTCGCCGCGAAGATAAACAATACCCCGCTTAGCACCGATGGCACGACCTGCAATGGCCATGCCGCCGTAAACTTTATATGCTACCCTGTCGAGAATTTCCCTGTCCTTGAAAGTGCCGGGTTCTCCCTCATCGGCATTGCAAACGATATACTTCTCAGGATCCTTCTCTGCGGCAGTGAATTTCCATTTCATGCCTGTCGGGAAGCCTGCTCCTCCCCTTCCTTTAAGTCCGGAATCCAAAACTTCCTGGATGATCTGCTCCGGAGTCATGCTGAAGGCTTTTGCCAGAACCTCCCTGTTGTCGATATTCTCAAATATGAGATCAACCTTATTAAGTCCTTTATTTTCCATAGTTTCTCCGGATTATTTTTTCATATAGTTCTTAATGATTTCATTGACTTTCTCTGGAGTCAGCTCGGTGTAGGGCATATCGTTAATAAGGATAGCCGGGGCTTTATGGCACCAACCGATGCAGTTTGTCTCAACAAGACTGAACTGCCTGTCGGGAGTTGTTTCTCCAACTTTTATTTTCAGGATTTCTTCAAGGGTCTGAATTATCTCACTTTTCCCCTTCATGGAACATGTTATTGTTTTGCAAACTCTTATCACATACTTTCCTCTTGTCTGTGTGTCGAGGAATGTATAGAACGAAGCTGTTCCATAAACTTCAGCTGCCGAGATGTCGAGCTCCCTTGCAACTTCAACCATAGCCTCATCTGTCAGATAGTTGTGCTTCTGCACAATCTCCTGCAGGATGGGCATAAGGCTTTTCCTGGCACGGCCGTGCTTCTCGGACAATTCCTTTACTAGGTTTCCTACTTGATACATTTTTAAGTTTGGTTTTTAAGGTAAATAATTAATATTTGTTGGATTTGTAATGGTCCTAAAAAGTGCTGTTAATTTAATAACAATACTTTTTAAAACAAGTGGGAGAAAGTCATGTTTTTAATTTAGAATGATAATAAAGAGGTTGGAAGGCCATAAAATGGGCTTTCTAATAACAATTGCTATACAAGAGGATTTCCTCGCTAAGGCCGATTCACTGAAATTAGCCTTAAACGACTACTATATAACTTACCCCTAAATCCCCCATGGGGGACTTTTGCCTTGCGCGCCCCCCTGGGGGCCAGGGGTAGCCCTGCGGGAGCCGTTATTATGATTGATGTTCCTGATTTTATCAGGTGAATACTTTGCGGGTACAACAAAAGAATATTCGCTCTATAAGGCGCTAAGTCGCAAAAAGGGTTCACTGAAATTCAACTTCGCGACTTTCGGCTTTGTCGTGCAAAAAAAAAGACGAATGTGAGTGCAAAAAAAAAGAAAGTTATTTTACCACAGGAATTGTACTTAGTAGTCTTATATCCTGCATATTGGAATAATCGTACTGATATAATCCGTCATCGCCTATCATAACCAGCTCATCTCCGAGTGGAATGGCATCGTATGCTTTTATGTTGGGATAAGCATATTTCAGATTGGCAGAGATCATCCGGGGATTGGATGCATCGAAGACCTTCAACCCTGCGGTACCGTCACAGACAAAGAGCAGGTTACCGTCCTTCCCCAGTCCATGGGGATTGGTCATTGGATATGAGATGACCCTCTGAGGCGATACGATATTTTTGATATTCACAACATCGAGGTTATTCACCGACCCTCCGCAATTAGTCCCCGTTCTAAGAGTAACATAAGCAAGTGTATCGTCAACGATCACCGGATCGCAGCTGCGTACATGAACATAATTTGATCTGAACTGAGGCGACCGTGCGTCTTTGACATCATATATCAGCATTCCCGTATTCGTACCCATGAACATATTGTCTCCTGTAAGAAACAATGTCTCGATGCCCCATCCCACATTCATGTCGAAAAGTTTAACAGGACTTGATTTTGTCGAAATATCGAGAAGCCTGAGGGTCGATTTGTCAACGAGGTAAAGCACATTATCCTTGATTCCGAACCTTGCCATCGATCCGCCAATCCCAACACCCGAAGAACTTACACCTGATGTTCCTGCAGCGGTGATCTGTGAATTGAACGTGAAAGCACCATCAAGGGCCACTCTCGCATATGGGTAATAAACAGGATTGTCATAAACACGTTCCTTAATAGTCTTAACCTCCCAAGCAACAACAAGACCCTTGTCCTTATCGACATTACCGACAGGCAGCTTGTTGTCTATCGGAGGAGTTGTATAAGGCAGAAGGTCTTTCACGCGGCCTGTTTCCCTGATATTTGAAACATCCTGCAGATCGAGCATCACGAGATCAACAAAGCTGTCGGCATACAGTACATTGCCGGAAATAGCCATATCGACAATCCCGGGTACATTTACAAAGGACTTTTTAACAGGGGCAGCCGGGTTTGTATTGTCGTAGACATGAATTCCCTTGAACTCCTCTATAATAAAGATGTAATTATCCTTGAAATATATCTTACCAGGATTCTCAAGATCCCTGCCTCCTTCAGTGGTCACTCCATTGCGAAGCTCCTCATAGGTCATATAGACCGGGGCATTCCCTGTATATTCCCTGTAAGTTGTATCTTCACAGGAATTAAGAAATCCCAGAAAAAGCAGAATTGGAACGATTTTTGTTTTCATAGAGGTAAGTTTAATATGAAGAGAGTACAAAAATCATGCTAAACTGAACGACTTAACCCCTACCACATGAAAAAACATTTTTTGACAATTATTCTACTGTGCGCAATAGCAGTTTCTGCTTTTCCGCAGAAGACGAAGGATGTTCTCTATCTTAAAAACGGCAGCATGATCTTCGGAAAGCTGGTGGAAGCCAACAACGAGAATTACA
>JBLNAO010000357.1:0-6721 GCA_050259395.1 Chloroflexota bacterium | reverse complement strand
GTAACTCTGTGTCTTCTCTGTGTAACTCTGTGTAACTTAACATCTGGATCTATGAACCGAAGACAATTCACCCGTAACACATTGATGGCGTCCGCATTTATAGCTGCTTCTCCATCAAAATCTTTTTCAGCATCCAATTCCCCGGCCGAACGCGCTCTTAAGAAAGGCATCATGTGGGGCAATATCGGTGTGGGCAAAACCATACTGGAAAAATTCCAGGCTGCAAAAGCTGCCGGCTTCGACGGAGTGGAGGTGATGAGCCACCTGAACCGTGAGGAGGTGCTGAATGCACGTGCCGCCACAGGCCTGACGATACCAAGTGTCTGCGGCGAGATGCACTGGAAATACCTCCTTTCCGATCCTGATCCTGCTGTACGTGAGAAAGGGGTTGAAGCCCTTAAACTAACCCTTCAGGATGCAAACGCCTATGGAGCCGACACTATACTTCTTGTGCCCGGAAGAGTCACTGAAGATGTATCATACGATGAATGCTGGACGCGTTCTGTTGAAGAGATCAAAAAAGTTATTCCGCTTGCAAAGGAGCTCAAGATCAGAATAGGCATAGAGAATGTCTGGAACAACTTCCTGCTCAGTCCTATGGAGGCAGCCACGTACGTTGATCAGTTCAGGTCGGTATTCGTCGGCTTTTATTTCGATTGCGGCAATATTCTGAATTACGGATGGCCGGAACAGTGGATCAAAATACTCAGGAACAGGATTGCCAAGGTGCACATAAAGGAGTTCAGCAAAAAACTTGCAGACAGCCAGGGCCGTTCAGCAGGGTTCAAAGTGAACCTCACTGAAGGCGATGTGAACTGGAGCAGGGTAATGGCAGCTCTCGACAAGATCGGTTATGCCGGCTGGACAACAATCGAGCAGCCGGGAGGGGACACTCCTGAAGGATTAAAGGACCTTTGCACAAGGCTTGGGAGAATTCAGGCGAGTTGAAGTTCTCTAAATAAATGAGTGGTACGCAGAGTACTGAGACGTGGCGGAATATTGAACAAGGATTAACGATTTTTGATTTTAAAAGTAAATCAAAGAACAGCAATAGTTAAACGATATTCTTAATCATTTCAGGATTCTGCGTTTGAATTATTTTGATTCTGTAATTTCTATCTATATGAAAAGGCTTAATCAGAATCACTCTTTGCTATTTATTTTCACTTTTCTTCTGTTTCATTCATCATGTTCAGACCGGAAAGAAGACATTCAAAAACCCGGCCATGGATATAATGGTGCTTACACAGGCGAGTACCTGAACCGAATCGCTTTCCCCGTCGGAGGCCTTGGTGCCGGCATGTTCTGCCTCGAAGGTGCCGGAAGTATCTCTCACATGTCGGTCCGCAACAGGCCCGAGGTCTTCAACGAACCCTGCATGTTTGCTGCAATTTCGGTAAAAGGAGTTGAGAACGGCGCCAAGGTTCTCGAAGGTCCCGTACCGGGATGGAAAAGGTTCGGACAGCCCGGTTCGGGTAACGGCTCCGGAGGCACTACATATGGTTTCCCAAGGTTCACCGATGCTGAATTCACAGCCAGGTTCCCTTTTGCTTCAATAAAACTTCACGACAATGATCTGCCTCTCGAGGTTGTCATTACAGGGTGGAGCCCATTCATACCGACTGATCCCGACAATTCAGGATTGCCTGCAGGAGCTTTGGAATATGAGTTCAAAAACACTGGTTCTTCAGAGATAGAGGCTGTTTTTTCATACAATTCTGTGAATTTTATGAAAGCGAACGATGGGAAAAACACGATAAGGCCAATTATCGGAGGATTCATTCTTACAGAAGAGGGGACAAAAGACAAGCCGCAGACAAAAGGAGAATTTGCAATTTTAACAGATGAGCCTGCGGTAATTGTCGACCATTGCTGGTTCCGTGGTGGTTGGTTCGATCCGCTCACAATTGCCTGGGAAACCATAATGAACGGTAATGTGAGGCAGAATGAACCAGTTGAACAGAATGCTCCAGGAGCGTCGCTTTTCGTTCCCTTTAAGCTGAAGCCGGGAGAAAGCAGGTCGGTGCGTGTAATGATGTCGTGGTATGTGCCGGATTCTAACCTTAAGCTCGGGAAGGATTCAGGCGAGCCGTGGGAGGCACAAAAAGATCCGCAGTGTTCCTGCAATGATCCCTGGTACAGGCCATGGTATTCAGGTAAATTCAATAATGTAACTGAAGTTGCAAATTACTGGCTAACCAGTTACACTGATCTTCGCTCGAAATCTGAAACCTTCAGGGATGCTTTCTACAGGTCCACTCTGCCTCCCGAAGTTATTGAAGCTGTTGCAGCCAACCTGACAATACTTAAATCACCCACAGTTCTCAGGCAGCGCGACGGTCGACTCTGGAGCTGGGAAGGCTGCGGCGATAATTCCGGGTGCTGCGCAGGATCGTGCACCCACGTATGGAACTATGCCCAGGCGATACCGCATCTTTTCCCTTCACTCGAACGGACATTGCGCGAAACTGAATTTTTTCCTTCACAGAGCAATGCCGGGCACCAGACCTTCAGGGCGGCACTGCCCATTCGTCCGGTTGAAGCAACATTCTATGCCGCCTCAGATGGTCAGCTGGGCGGAATAATGAAGATGTACCGCGACTGGAGGATAAGCGGTAACAATGAATGGCTCAGGAAAATGTACCCGAAGGTCGTTGAAAGCATGGATTACTGCATAAAGACCTGGGATCCAAGGTCAACTGGTACTCTCGAGGAACCTCATCATAACACTTACGACATAGAGTTCTGGGGACCGGATGGAATGTGCACGAGCTTTTATCTCGGAGCTCTGAGCGCTATTTCTGAAATGGGCTCATTTCTGGGAGAAGATATTCAGAAATACACTGCTCTTTATGAGAAAGGCAGGAAGGCCATGGAGTCAGAGCTTTATGACGGTGAATACTTCATTCAGAAAATAAAATGGGAAGGACTTGAATCACCCGATCCGGTGAAGACAGCTACAAATGCAATGGGTACGAGCTATTCCGCTGAAGCATTGCAGCTGCTTCAGCAAGAAGGCCCCAAGTACCAGTATGGAAATGGATGTCTCTCCGATGGAGTACTCGGAGCATGGATCGCTGAAATGTGCGGTGTCGGAACAATTATCGATTCATCCAAGGTGGCAAGTCACCTTAATGCAGTTTATAAATACAATTTCAGGAAAGATCTTACCGATCATAACAATCCTCAGCGGCCATCGTATGCATACGGCAACGAGGGAGGATTGCTTTTATGTACCTGGCCAAAAAATGAGATGCTCTCGCTTCCGTTTGTTTACAGCAACGAGGTGTGGACAGGTATCGAGTACCAGGTTGCCTCGCATCTTATGCTTTGCGGTGAAACAGAAAAGGGCCTCGATATAGTAAGAGCAGCACGCGACAGGTATGATGGCCGATTCAGAAATCCTTTCAACGAATATGAATGCGGACACTGGTATGCCAGGGCTATGTCGAGCTATGGAATGCTCCAGGGGCTTACCGGGGTAAGGTACGATGCTATCACAGGCGAGCTGTTAATTAATTCACAGAATGATTTCACAAGCTTCATCTCAACAGAAACAGGATTTGGAAATGTTGGAATGAGGAACGGCAAACCCTTCATCGATGTGAAATACGGAGAAATTCCTGTGAAAAAATTTAAATCCTTTTAACGCAAAGAAAAGCAGAGAAGAGCGCAAAGGACGCGGATATTGTTGATAGAAAATCTTCTGCGTTCTCTGCGAATTTCTTTGCGATCTATACATTAAATAAACTGCTTATTTCTTTTCCGGTGGAGCCGAGTTGCTCACAAATGCCACCTGTTTGCTGTCGGGACTCCATGAAGGTACGTTGATCGTTCCCTGCCCTCCATACAGGTAAGCCACAACCTTCGGCTCCCCGCCACCAACCGGCAACAGCCTTAACATAACTCTTTTGTAGGAAGGATGGCTGTTAGGATCTATATCCGGCGGAAATGAGATGAAAAATATCCATTTACCATTTGGTGAGATGTGTGGAAACCAGTTGTTGTAATCATCGAATGTAAGTTGTTCCCTTCCTGTACCATCGGGTTTTATGCGCCATAACTGCATCCTCCCGGTATGATTTCCGTTATAATAAACATATTTGCCGTCGGGTGAGTACTCGCATCCATCGGTGTGTTCGCCGGCCTGTATATCGGTCAGGGCCACTTCTTTTCCTCCATCAATTGATTTCCTGTAAATATTGTAAACCCTTTTCCCATCACGCTGTGCAACATAAACAAGGTCCTTGTTATTGGGAGCCCATCCATGAAAATATGAGGGTGTTTCTTCCGTAACGAGTTTGGGTTCTCCACCGGTAAGCGGCAGCCACCACACAGCTGAACCTCCCTGCTGACCTGGTTTGGAGCTGCTGATGGCAAGCAGTTTTCCGTCGAATGAAATGCCATGGTCATTATTGCAGTTTTTAACCAGGCCAGTGTTCACCTGCGTTATTTTACCTCCTGTAACCGGTATTTTCCACATCAATCCATCCATGTTGAACAACAATTGCTTACCGTCGGGCATCCAGTTTGGAGCTTCGAACCTTCCGTCCTTCTCCCAGATAACTTTTCTTATATTGTCCGCAATATTCACAATCTCCATCCTGCATCCGACAGCTCCGAGCTTACCGGCATTGTAGTCATCCGGCACTGGCTTGTCGATGCGTACGTTCCAGATCCTGACTTCCTCAATAATGTCGGGATTATGTGAGCAGATAAACGGTCCGACAAGGACTTCGTCAGGTTGATTCTCCATAACGTGTGATCCGATGACAACCAGAGGTTTGCCAGTTTGAGCGGCTCTCATTGTTATCGTCTTTCCGGACCTTTCGAGCTGGATGATGTTGAAGGCTGAATCTGCAGCAAAAATTTCATCATGAGGATCCCTCATCTCAGCACCGGATGACACCCTCCATTGCATGACGGTAAGCCCGTCGCCATGAAGAGCTGCAGTAATGTGAGAAGATTTTTCATCAGTTGATTCCCTGACCATCCAGCCGGTTTTCCTGTGAGCCTCTTTCCCTTTTCCTGCAAATTCAAAATTAGCGGTTAGTATAAAATCTCCTTTAATCGTGTTATACAGGTAATGAAATTCATCCCTTGCAAACCAGATATTGTACCCGGCACCCCTGATGCTGTAGCTCTGATCGGCAGGATTGTATTTTGCCGAGCCTGCTTTTTTGGGATTGCCAATATCCGCGTTTCCTTTAAAGATCCCCGTCAACTGCTGGGCATTGAGGTTAAACATCGTGAATAGAGAAAGCAGAACTGCAGGCAAAAACATCTTAAAGGAACTGATTGTATAATTCCGGTTTTTCATAATCTGGGTATTATTACTTTCATTAAGTATTTAAGAATAAAGTTACAATATTATTGGGAAAACCACATCTGGAGAGATGCCTGCTGTTTCAAAATAATCTGCAATCGGTTGCAGCAGACAAATTATTATGTAATTTTGAATCAGACCAACTACAATCAACCTAACATAATCAACCTGCAATGAACGAGATTCTTGACAAGATAGCTAAATGTGTTGAAGTCGGAAAGATCAACAGGACTTCCCCGTATCCTCCTGCAATGAAGGATCAGGACGGTGCCGATGAGCTTGCCAGGCTTGCCCTTGAGTCAGGCATAAAACCCGATCAGATACTTGAAAATGCTCTTATTCCTGCAATGGCGATTGTCGGTGACAGGTTCAGCAGAAAAGAGATATACGTTCCCCAGATGCTGATGGCTGCCAAAGCCATGAACAGTGCCATGGCACATCTCAAACCTTATTTTCAGTCGGGCGAGACCAAAAGAAAGGGCAAATTCATAGTGGGGACAGTTGCAGGTGACCTTCACGACATTGGCAAGAACCTGGTTGCAATGATGATAGAAGGCGGAGGCTGGGAGGTCATCGATCTTGGTGTGGATGTCGGTACCGATAAGTTCATGAAAGCCATTGAATCTAATCCTGATGCTGTCGTAGGTCTTTCAGCTCTGCTTACCACAACCATGGAGAATATGAAAAAAACAGTCGGAAGCATAAGGGAGAAACATCCCGGATCGAAAATACTTGTAGGAGGAGCTCCTGTAACCATGGATTATTGCATGAAAATAGGGGCAGACTTTTATTCACCCGACCCGCAGGGCGCAGTTAATTACCTGAAAAAGTTAGTTTCTTAAAACCTTTGTTTTTGACAGGGAGCAAGAAGAATTATAGACAGAAAAATGAAGACTACCCTGAAAGGGACCTCGAAAGAGGTACATATAGATACTGAAGGGCCGGTAGTAATTATCGGCGAAAGCATCAATCCCACACGGCGAAAGAAACTTGTTTCTTCTCTTCAATCAGGTGATTTCAGCTATGTTCTCGAACTGGCAGAAAGCCAGCTCAGGGCAGGGGCAGATGTGCTCGATGTGAATGTTGGCTTTCCCGGGGTGGATGATGTGAAGCTTCTTCCGGCAACAGTGCTTGCCATAAAGGAAAAATTTGATGTGCCCTTTTGTCTCGATTCGCCAAACCCTGCAGCGATTGAAGCAGCTCTCAGGGTTGCGGGAGGCAGGTGCCTGATAAATTCGGTCAATGGTGAGGAAAAATCGCTGAATGCCATCCTTCCGGTTGCCAGGGAGCATGGCGCGGCAGTTATCTGTCTTACAATGGACGATGACGGAATAACTCACGAACCTGAAAAAAGACTCAGGATTGCTGAGAAGATAATTAACCGGGCAATTAAAG
>JBLNAO010000356.1:0-5998 GCA_050259395.1 Chloroflexota bacterium | reverse complement strand
TGAAATACTCTTTGGGCAGATGTCCCCGGTTGGAATAGATCCCATAATACCTCACCAGTCTGAATCTGGGCAGGGGAACATGCTGCAATAAAAGCGGAAAGAAATCGCGGTAATTGAGGATAGTCTCTTTTTCGAGAGGCTTCCCTTCAGAATCTTTCTTTTTGTAGTCTTTGTATCGGAAGCCTATAAACTCGCCTTCCATCATGGTTATCTTGTATTCGCTCAGGCATGCTCGTTTCGAGTACCGGCCAATATATCTTATCACCGCTTCAGGAGTGTCAATCGGTTCCTCGAAATTTATAATCCATTTCTTCTCATTTAACCCGGAGAGAAACCTTTTGAAATCTTCAATGCCTTTGAAACTATGGTCAAGCTTGCCGGAGGTGAAGAGGTCAGTTAACTTCTTTTCGAATATCTTCCGGAATTTGTCTTTTAAATAGGCGTACTTGACGAATTTTCCTTTTATCTGCTGCAGTGTCCTGTTGTTATCGATTCCTCCCCAGGATAGAATCATATGGGTATGAAAGTGTGAATGCTTATTCTCTCCTGCCGTGTGTAAAACCGAAATGATCCCCGGTTGTAAGCCATACTTGTAGCTCATCCAATCCTTGAGTGTTTCAGCCGAAGTCTGCATGAGTGTGTTTAGAAGGATAAACTTGTTTCTCTGAACAAGGAAATTCATCTGATGTGGTAGTGTAAAAACTACATGTCTGTGTGGAATGTTAAGCATGTTTCGTTTGACCTTCTCTGCCCACCTTACAGTATCGTTCCAGCTGCAAGTGGGACAAAACCGGTTTTTGCAGCTGTGATATACTTCTGTTATATCTCCGCATTCGGGACATGTATACACGTCTATACCAAGAGCAGCCGTTCTGCACGATCGTAAATCCTTCACTGCTTTGTACTGCTCAGGCTGGATAAAGTGTTTTGGATTCATGCAGTAGTCGTCCCACCACTGGTCAAAGAAAGGAGCAAGGCGAAATTTCTTCTCACCAAACCAATCATGCTTCTCAGAGGTATGAATAGCACATTCACACATGCAGCGATACTGTTTAAATCACTTCCTGGTGCTCCTCCACACTGAACAGTCAGGAAGTAAGCAGTACCTAATTTACTGTTTTCTACTGGAATAATTGGCTTTGACAGTTTTAATTTCATTACTGAACATCATGTCTTCTATTTTCTCCTGTCCCAAGTGACTCAGAGTGATCATGTCATCTGTGGCTCCACATCTTGGGCATTCCGGAAGAGGATTAAACAGGAGATCGCCAAACTGGTCAAACTCAATTGATAGCATGACTTTGTCAAAGTTATGCCCGCATTTTTCGCAGTCAAGGTTAATAATTAGTCTTTTCATGGTTAGTCAAATTTACGGGATGACGACTATTTGTGGCTTACCACAAGTTACGTACAACTTGTTTATAGTGTTAACAAAATTGACGTTTTGGATCGTATTAATCCGATAGTAGCAGCTCGCTGCCGATAGGGGACAAGGATTTATCACATGCATTTGCATCGTCCCGCTTAAAAACAATTCTGCATTGATCATTATCCGGATACTATAAAAATCACTTTTTTTCCGGAAAGTTTCTCAAGTTTATTGGAAGGAGGAATTCTAAGGGGAATCCTAAGAATCATTTAAATTTTGCGAGTTGTTAAGCATTCTGAGTTTCCATCTCCCTTTTGTTGAATTCAAGCGGTAGGTACTTTATCCCTCTCGCCATTCCAAATCTTTTCAGTTTCCTTTTAGCCCCAAAAAAAATATCGTGTAATGATACCAACGGACCGTAGATTCAAACTATACGATTTACGCTATACATTACACATTATACGTTATACGTTATACGCTCCAGACTATACGATTGCACTTAATTCCTGACGCCTTTTCCTGACACCTTTTGCCTACTTTAAATCGAGATCTTCCAGGGGACTCTTTATTGCCGCCAGGTTCCTGCGGCTGACGTGCGTGTAAATCTCCGTGGTACGGGTGCTTTTGTGACCGAGAAGCTCCTGGATGTATCGTATATCCAACCCGTTTTCGTGAAGATGTGTCGCATAGCTGTGGCGGAGGCTGTGAACACCCACTTCCTTTTGTATCCCGGCTTTCCTCAATGCCTGCTTGAAAACATTGTACACGCTTTCAGATGAGTATCTTTTTCCCGACGGTCCTTCAAACAGAAAAGTTGCAGGGGTGTAACTTTCAAGATATTCATCCATCTTTTGCCATAACCTGGCAGGCACCGGAACTATCCGGTCAACCCGGCCCTTGCCTTCTCTTATGTGAATGATGTTCCTCTTCCTGTCGATATCGTCAAGCCTTATATTGGTCGCTTCCGAACGACGCAAACCACAGGAATAAATCATCCATAACAAAAGCTTGTGCTTGGTGTTACCTGCCGAATTGAGTATACTGGTTATCTCTTCCTTTGAGAATACTTTGGGCAAAGTACGGCTTCGCCTCGGCCTTTCAAGAAATTGCGGCAATATCTTGCCTTTCCCTGAAATCTCATAATACAACTTGATGGCTGAAATCATCTGGTTCTGATATGAGGCGGAAAACCCATTCTTAATAATGAAATCATTCATGAAGTGCGATACTTCACTCTGCGTTATCTGGTGCGGATTTTTATGATTGAAAAACCTGAAAAACAGTTCGAGAAGCGTGAGATAAGATTCAATTGTTCTTACACTATACCTGTTCTCCTCGAGATAGTCGCGCAACAGATCCACAGCCTTTAAACCTTCATCCGTAATGTCTTTTGACCTCACTTCATCGCCAAATTCCTTCCGTTGCTCTTTTGTCTCTGCATTGACCACCGGTTTGATAATCCTTACGGGAATACCCTGGTAAGTGAAGTAATCAGAAAGCGAATCAATTGTGCTTTTCGAATACTGAAGCATGAATTCCCTGTGAATCTTATCGTAATAAATTTTCCCGTATGACCTGATTTCGTCAATCCATTCCTTGTTGTACCGCCCTGTAAATTTTATTATAAAACGTGCGGAGTTTTCAGCGAAACGGAATTCCACAGGATCGTGGATTGACTTTCCGGTTTTTTTAAGGGCAACCTGACTGAAAGATTTTTCCTGAAAAGGCTCAACTGAATGCTGACCATCATGTTCTTCATGGTTGCCTGATTGATCATCTTCGATTTTTTCAGGAGGTGGATTTTTGAAGGAAATGGCCGAAATATCTATTTCAGCCTTATTCCTGAATGACTGAAGGATATTTCGGAGATTGTCCTCACCGGCATCTGTGTACCAGCATTTGTGAGTGTTGCTGTACACCGACCCGTTTATGGCTTTGGCTAACGATGTCAGGGCCGGATCGAAGTCGAAAAACATTGCATACCTCCACCGCTGGCGGTGCAGTATACGCTTAAGGGTTAGTTTCTTCATGCAGCGGGAAAATGAAGTTATCGTAAATATAATAAAAATTCATCTTCTTCAATGCTTCGCTCCGTCAGTCACATGGCCAAAGCCCTGACTGACAAATCAAATCTCTCCCTTATTTTCCCCGATCAAATTGCAGATCATGGTCAAGTTAAACAGTTATTATTTTAGAAACAAAAAATGTTTAAAGAAATTGAGTCAAACACCCTTTTGGGGTATTTGCCGATTGTTCTTAAAATCTGCGAACTGCATGCAAAGGTTGAATGGTCCTTTGTCCTTCGTGTAAACCTTTGTGTGCCTTTGTGTTTAAACATAACTCATTGAACCACAAAGGAACACTAAGTACAGCACTAAGTGACACTAAGAGATTGAATACAAAATACTATTTTTCGACAGGTACCGTTTAAATCCTCACCTTTTCCACTCAACTACTGCCTTGATCTCATCGGGCGAGTGCAGGTCGAGGACATTCCTGAAGTTGCTGTACCCGGCTCTTTCGGTTATGAGGCTGTTAATAATTGAACCGAATTTCTTCTTCACATTCACGAGTTCTTGAACAGCCTGCAGGTAATGATTCCTCCCGGCATTAACGCTGCCAAGCATTATCTGGTTATTCAAAACCATCTTCTGCATCAGGTCTGCTCCGAGAATACAGACGGGACGTTCACCTGATGGTATCCCGGTAAGGACATAAATGCCGTTTATGCCCAGTGCATCCATAAGCTGGAATCCGAGCTCTGCAATTCCGGTGGCTTCAAAAATGAAGTCCATGTTCCCGTAATTGTCATCGATCTTATCAGTCCTGGTTTGTTTGCCATTTATATATTTTCCACCTATCTGCTTCAAGATTGAAGGTCTCGCCGTCGATTCATCTACTATGTCAAGACCCCAGATCTCCGCACCACGAAGCTTAAGCACAAACGCTGCCAGGAGTCCGATTGGTCCCAGTCCCGCTACGAGAGCCCTCTTCCCTTTGATCCATTCATGCCGGTCTATCCCGGGAAAACGTGAAGTCTGGATGAGCAATGCTTCATCTATGGCCTTTACCACCACAGACATCGGTTCGGTCAGCACACCGATGTCGCTGATTTCAGCGGGAACAGGTATCAGGTACTTCTCGCTGTCTACAACGTACTCAGCCTGGAAACCATGATTTTCCTTGATGCCTCTTTCAGTGTACTCACCCGTTGAGCAAAGATCGCTCCGCTCGTTTTTGCAGAAATAGCAATGCCCGCAAGGCCTCCGTACCATGAATACACCATAATCGCCTTTCTTCACGCTTCTGACACTCTTACCCGTATCCACAACACGGCCGAACATTTCATGGCCGATGATGAGATCCTTGTCTCCTGAAGGTGCATCGGCCCTGCCTCCTTCAGCTTCTTCGCGGTCGGTTCCGCAGATGCCGACTTCGATAACTTCAATTTTCACATCATCGCTGTTCATTATTGAAGGCTCTTCGACATCAAGAAGATGAGCTTCCCCCTTCCCGGGTTTTATAGCTATTGCTTTCATCGGTTTTCCTCCTCAGATTTCATTCTTCGTTATCTTCATTATATAAATTCTTGTTTCTCTCGTCGTCAAGCCTTGCATCAAGGTTCAATGCGGCGCTTATAAGCCCAAGGTGGGTAAATGCCTGCGGGAAATTTCCGAGGTGTTCCCCGCGAAAACCGAGCTGCTCGGAATATAGGCCAAGGTGGTTGGCATAACCAATCATTTTTTCGAAGTAAAGCCTTGCTTTCTGAAGCTGGCCTGACCTTGACAGACATTCAATATACCAGAATGTGCACATTGAAAACGTCCCTTCGCCTGTTTTAAGGCCGTCAGACGCCGCCTCAGTATGCCTGTAACGATAGACAAGTGAATCGGAAACCAGCTCTTTTTCTATCTGGTCAAGGGTTGAGAGCCACATGGGATCGGTCGGGCTGATAAACCTCATAAGCGGCATCAGCAGGACGGAAGCATCGACAGTATCGGCTCCTTCATACTGAACGAACGCTTTCAGATCGTTATTCCAGAAAGCGGTGAAGATGTTATTGAAAATATTGTCCCTTTCCTGAACCCACCTTTTGGGAAGCGGGAATGAACGCATGTTCGCAAGCTTAATAGACCTGTCGAACGCCACCCAGCACATCAGCCTTGAATAGAGGAAATGCCTTTTGCCACCCCTGACCTCCCAGATGCCTTCGTCTTTTCTGTTCCAGTTGTCGCAAAGCCAGTTCATCTGACCTGCAAGATCATTCCAGAATCCGTATGAAACCGGCTCTCCGTATTTATTATAAAGGTAGACCGCGTCCATGAGCTCCCCATATATATCGAGCTGCACCTGGTTTTTTGCGTTGTTGCCTATTCTCACAGGCGATGACTTGTCGTATCCCTCGAAGTTCTGCAGGATCTCTTCATCGGGAGTGTTATTTCCATCGATTGTCCGCATCAGTCCGAGATAGCCTGCATTCCCGATGTCCTGGCATTCTTTTTCGACCCATTTCATGAAAGCGCCGGCTTCCCTGACGTATCCGAGGTTGATCATTGTGTAAACCGTGAACGATGCATCTCTTATCCATGTATACCTGTAATCCCAGTTCCGGTCCCCGCCAAGAAATTC
>JBLNAO010000355.1:0-9130 GCA_050259395.1 Chloroflexota bacterium | reverse complement strand
GCATCGAGGTACTTTGTTCCCCCTCCAGCCTCCAGGATACCCTGCAATTCTGAAATGCTTTGTTGCAGGGCTTTCATGTTTGAATATTCATTCCTCACTTCGGAATTGAGCTTTTGTATCGATGCATCCCGCCTGGCTGATAAATGATCCACCCTTGCTGAAGCCGCTTTTATCTTGTTTGAATTCGACCATAGCGGAACAGAAATACCGGCAACAGGGCCGGTGTATGTTTCTCCCGGAACGATTTCAGATTCATAACCAAGCTGGAATTCCGGCAACGCCCCTGCCCTTCTTACCTTAAGTTCAGCTGCGGCAATCTCATATTCAAGTTCGGCAATAAGGTATGAAGGGTGAATCGCGCTTTTCTCCTTCAAAATTGTTTCCTGAGCGCGATCCGTAACTATTGCATATTCCACTGGTTCAATGATAATCGAAGGGTTTCCTGCAGTATAAGCAAGACGCTCCCTGAGCATTGTTATGTCTGCCTGCGTCCTGGTAATGTCAAGATTCACAGCTGACATTTCTATCATTATCCGGTTATAATCCATTATCGTGGTATGCCCGTTGTCGAGCATCTTTTTCCACGCCGAATGCAGCTTGTCATACCCCTCTTTTCTTGCAAGAAGACTATTGAGGTATTTGATTTTGTATCCAAGATCAAAGTATGTCTTTTTGGCATCGAGCAATATTTGCAGCCGGCCCTGGTTGAACTCCTGCTCTGCAAGCAGGATGGTGCTGTTGTTAAGTTTCTTCTGCCGGAGGTATTTCGTCGGAAAAGCGAATGATTGTGTGAAGCTCCACACTTTCTTGCTTCCTGCCGCATCGGGCGTTCCGGGCATTATGCCTGCAGAGATGAAAGGATCGGGCGGAGTATTGCCCGTCCTGGCTTCATACTTTCTTGCTTCAAGAAGACTGCGGTATGCAACTATCTCAGGGTTATTGTCAGAGACCTGGTGCAGGTATTCCTGCAAAGACTGTCCATATAATGAAGTAATTGAGGCAATTGCAGTAAACAGAACTATAAATTTCCTGATCATTTCTCTTTTCTCTTTTGAATGATAAAATACACCGAAGGGATCACGAAAATGTTAAGGAGTGTCGAGCTCAGAAGCCCGCCCAGGATAACAATGGCCATTGGGCTCTGGATCTCATTCCCGGGTCTGTCGCCCCCGAGAGCCAGGGGTATAAGCGCAAGGGCTGCCGTCAGAGCTGTCATGAGTATCGGGTTGAGCCGGTCCACTGATCCGGTTATAACGGTTTCAAGAAGTCCCTTGCCCTGCTTCTTCAACTGTGCATAATGCGAAATAAGCAGAATCCCGTTCCTTGTTGCAATGCCAAACAATGTGATGAAACCGATTATTGAGGGAATACTTATGACATTAGAGGATGCCTTGATGGCAAAGATCCCGCCGATAAGCGCAAGTGGCAGATTAAGCAGTATGATGGCTGCAAGCGAACTGTCCCTGAACTCCTGGTACAGTATAAGGAAGATGATCATTATGGCAATTACCGAAGCTGCAATCAGCCTTCGCGCGGCATTTGCCGCACTCTCGAACTGACCTCCATATTCAATGTGATAACCTGTCGGGAACTGGACATTCTCATTGATCCTTTTTCTGATGTCCTTAACCACGCTCCCGACATCTCTTCCGGCCACATTGACTGAAACAACGATCTTCCTGCCGACATTTTCACGGCTTATTTCACCCGGGCCTGAAGAAGATTCAATATCGGCAACAAATGAAAGAGGAACTTTTCTGCCGTCGTATGTGTCTATCATGGCATTGCGTATACCCTCGATCGAACCACGCGAGTTGTCATTGTACCTCAGCACGAGCGGAAACCTTTTCTCCTCTTCATAAACATCGGAAACCGGTTGTCCGCCCAGGGCATAACTGACAAACTCATTGAAGCTGTTTATACTGATGCCATAACCTGCCAGCCTCTCCCTGCGCGCACGGATCTTCAATTCAGGTGCCTCTACGAGTTGCTCCACGTTCAGGTCGCCGATGCCCTTTATACCCGCGATCTCAGATTTCACCTGGTTTGCGAGCCTGAAAAGATCATTAATATCCTCACCGAAAATCTTAAGGGCGATATTCGCTTTTGTGCCTGACAGCATTGCATCCATCCTGTGGGTAACCGGCTGACCGACTTCAATATTTGCACCGGTAATTGCCTTAAGCCGGTTTCTTACATCCGCAAAAAACTCGTCCCTGTGTCTTTCTTTAAGCTGAAAAGGAACGTCGAGCTCAGAAACGTTTTCGCCAAATGAATGCTCTGCGAGCTCAGCCCGGCCTGTTTTACATGATACAGACAGCACTTCTGGTATGCCCAGCAGAATTTCCTCAGCCTGCTTCCCGACTTTTGCGGACTCTTCAAGGGAGATCCCCGGCATCAGGCTGACATTTACAGTAAGGGCCCCCTCGTTAAAGGGCGGGAGGAAAGAGCTTCCGGCGGTTGTAATGAGGAAGACCGAAATAATGAAAACGACTGAAGTGATCCAGATCAAAGGCTTGTTCCTTTTCAGGGCAGATTCAAGAGCACCACGATATATCCTGTTCAGGTTCCTCTCAGTCCAGGAACCGTTAACGGCCCTGATGAGTCTCCTCTCATCAGTCAGAAGATAGCTGCACAGCACAGGAGTGAGCGTCACAGCCACGATCAGGGAGGCGAAAAGTGAGACGATGAATGCAATTCCCAATGGCCGCAGCATCCTCCCTTCAAGGTCGCCGAGAAGGAACAGAGGAAGAAACGTGATAATGATTATAAGTGTGGCGTTCCAGATCGACGACCTGATCTCTGTGGATCCCATGTAGATGACAGTGAGTGCAGAATCCCTCTTCTCAGGAGGAAGCTGCACATTTTTCCTGAGGTTCTTGTAGACATTCTCCACATCGATGATGGCATCGTCAACCAGCGATCCTATTGCAATAGCCATCCCACCCAGGCTCATCGTGTTGATTGTGAGGCCCAGCAACTTTAAAACCATTATGCTTACAAGAAGCGACAACGGTATTGCCAGGAGTGATATAAAAGTTGTACGGGCGTTAAAGAGGAAAAAGAACAGGATGATAACCACGAATACACCTCCTTCTATCAGGGCTCTGAGAACATTTTTCACAGAGGTTGTAATGAATTCGGACTGGTTATATATATCTGTGTGGAACTTAACTCCAAGGTTTGACTGAAGCTGATTAATAGTAGCTGTTATATCTTTTGAAAGGAGCACCGTATTTGCGACAGGCTGCTTTGTTATTGTCAGAAGAACCGCATCTGTGCCGCGATATGAAGCTGTTCCTAGTGCAGGTGATTTGCCGATTGTCACCTGCGCAACATCGCCGACCCTCACTGGTAATCCACCGCTGACCTTTATCACTGAATTGGAAAGCTCCTGCAGCTTGTCGGTCCTTGCCATTCCCCTTACAATATACTTGTTGCCAAACTCATTTAGGACGCCTCCTGCAGTATTGACATTTATCCCCCTGCATGTCTCAAGGAGCTCGCTGAGCGACACACCGTGAAAGCTCATCCTGTAAGGATCGGCAAGCACCTGGTATTCCTTCTGATCGCCTCCCATTACTGTTACCTGGGCAACACCGCTTACCGAAAGCAACCGCGGTGCGACTGTCCAGTCGGCAAGGGTACGGAGATCCATTGCGCTAAGGCTGTCAGATTGCATGGCAACTATCATCATCTCGCCCAGGAGTGATGTTTGCGGGGCTATTACAGGTTTATCTATTCCTTCAGGCAGCAGTTCATCGGCCTGGATGAGTCTTTCTGCAACAGTCTGCCTCGCCTTATAAATATCTGTTCCCCAGTCGAATTCAACATTCACGATCGAGAATCCCATCGACGAGCTGGATCTCACGCGCCGTATGCCCGTAGCCCCGTTAACCGAGGTTTCAATGGGAAAAGTAACAAGCCTTTCGACCTCCTCCGGGGCCATCCCGCTGGCTTCAGTTATAATTACAACAGTGGGTGCCGTGAGCTCCGGAAAAATATCTATCTCCATCTTCAACGCTATGTACGATCCCGAGATAAACAGAAGAACAGCTCCGATGAGGATCATGAGCCTGTTCCGTAAAGAGAAATCAATTATCCTGTTCAGCATGGCTCAATGATTGTGATTGTGTGCCGGAGCGGAGCCTGTCATAAGCGAAAGCTTTACCCGGTATGTCCCGGTGGCAACTATCTTTTCATTTTCTTCAAGGCCCGAAAGGACAAGCGTTCTCACCCCATCTGTGTAGCCTGTCTCGATATATCTCTTCAGAAAATCGCCATCATCATCAGCAACAAAGACATAGATCTTTCCGAACTCCTCCATAAGCGAAGTGTTGGGAACTGCAATTGCATCACTGATCTCGCTGCCGATGAGATAAACCTCAGCAAATGTCCCGTCTATAAGCTCAGGAAGATTGTCCATCCTGAAAAAGAGAGGTATGTAATATGAGTTGGCTCCGGTGCTCCTGCCCTGGGAGATTTTCCTTCCGTTCATGGCCCTGATGTTATAGACCTTGTTGCTGTATCCGACCTTGAAATTGGCATCGCTTATTGTGGGAAGGATTTCGATATTATCGGGAGATACGTCGGCTTTCAGCACAAGATTGTGCTCCATTACTATCGAAGCGAGCTGATCGCCGGGACTCACCTTCTGACCTTCTGTAACAAAAATCTCCTTCAGGTAACCGTTTGTTCCTGTAGTAACAACGTTACCGTTCTTTCCGGCAGTGGCATAAAGGTTGTCGTATGAATTGAGCAATTTCTCATACTCGTTTTTGGCTGTAAGGAAATCTTCTTCGGTGATTATCTTGTCGGTTATGAGCTTTTTTGCCCTTTCATAATTGGCTGTGGCTCGGTCCAGGTCAGCTTTCACCTGCCTGAAATTCAACTCTGTATTTCCTTCCGCAAGCTGTTCCCCTGAAATGGTGAAAAGCACATCACCCTTCGCCACCCTTATGCCGGGGAACAGATAATCATCCTGCATTTTGACCAGGCCGGATGATTTTGCTGTTATGATCACTATGTCGCGGCTGTCCACTGATATCCTTCCGCCTGTCCTTAGGATGAATGAGAAAGGTTGTTTTTTCACAGACATGAGGCTGTACGATCCGGTATCGGGAGTTATGTCAGCTGCTTCTTCCGATGACTCTCCCTCATGTAAAGAGCCTTCATCAGAAATGGATTCACGATGCTCTGTATTACTTTTGTCTGACGAACAGTCAACAAATAAAGAAACGCTTAATGCAAGTAAAATGATGAAAAATTTTTTCATTGCCTGGAGAAGAAATGATTGTGGTAATCAGAAAATATCTAAAACAAACACGGGATTTTCAGGCAATGGGGGGAGCCCTCAGGAGGACTGAATACGGGTGTATTCCTGAAGCAATTTCATGATTATGTGAGATGAAGTATGTTTCTGATTCAATATAAGGATCGGGGCTTGTGTTATTTTCAGGGAGCAGCTGACTGTCGTCGCTGCTGACTTTCTGAAACAAAAGGTTTGATATGCCGCATGATTCGAAATCCCTGCAGAGCTCCCGGTACTCAGGCGATTGCCCATTCTGATGATGATCATGCACATAGCCTGTACATTCGAAAGCATCGTTATCTATGTGATTATGAGGAATAATGCCATGCACGAAAATCATCATCCAGGCAAGGAAAATGAAAATGGCTTTTATTTTTGAATTTTTCCTCAAACAAATGAATTTTGAACAAAAATGCAACAAATATCGTGGAATTCAAAATCTTAGGATGAGATTCGCGAATTGGATGAAACGTTTAATATAAGGCAGAGACAGACCACGCCTTGCCTCAGCGTCTATTTTGTCACAAAGTTTGACTTTTGTATTTCAGGATCGAACATCACCCTGCTTAATACCTGTTTATCAGCGTTTAAGAACAAACTTCCCGTTTTTTCTAGGACACTTATTTTTACCTCCTTTGGCAGGTTGTCATAGTAAAATTTAAAGAAGAAAAGCCCTATGCCATTGGTAAGATTGTCATTCATGATTTCAATGTTCCGGGACATGTATGAAGAATCGATCTCTGCTGAAGCTTTCATGATAGAGTCATGTCTTTCACGGGTTATTCCCGGATTGCCGGCTTGATAATACAGTTCATTCTGAACCGAATCATAATTAAAGTTATCCTCCTTCCATTCCATCACCAGCCTGTTCAGCCTTGTGCCCGAGGAATGGCTTTTCAGGGACATCACAACATCGAGGGTGCCCGGCTCTCCAATGAAGATGAGATCCTGAACGCCTTCCTGTCCTTTCGGAGGTATCATGATTGATTTTACAGCCATCGAATCAGCCGGGAGCGTGAAAGTGAATCGGCTGTTCCGGATCACCGCGGAATCCTCTTTAGGATTGCCTGTTACTGAAGATCCGATTATATAAGCTTTAGAACCTTCAAAGAAAGGATTGTCAACCCTTCCATTGATCTTTAGTACCTGTCCCTTGTTGCAGGAGATCGCTGTTAAGAGGCATATGAGAATTACCGGTGTGACTTTTTTCATATGCCCAAAACTATCATTTTTTCCTTAAACTCCTGCAACTCTTTTTTTATACTCTGCAAGAGTTTGTCCTGGAATCTTTGTTCCACCGGGTCAATTCCGATTACAGGCATGTCAATTATACCGGCATGTCGTTTAAAAGTCTTTTATGCAACGCACGGAGAAACCGAAATTCTTGTTGTTCAACTGATATTTACCGGGATTGGATAAAGTGCCCGCTATAACACCGGCCTGATCTATCTCCCGGTATTTTGCTGTTGTAATGCTTGTCTGTGTGGATGTCCACCATACTCCCTTCCACCCCATGTCATAAAAGAACCCGCCGTTGCTCCCTATAAAACCGTATCTTAAACCGGCTGGTATTGCAGTAAACCCGCTCTGGTTAGAGGAACCGCTATTTGGTGAAGGCCACATATTGCCTCCTGTCATTTTAAGCTTGCCTGCAGCGGAGGCTTCTCCACCGAGTGTAACGATAAGGTTGTTCCATTCTTCATCAGACGGAACATGCCAGCCGGTTGGACATAGCTTGCCGGTGCCGATCGCATACCAGTTATAAAGGATTCCGGCTGCTAGCCTCATCTGCACAATATTCGAATAATAACACCATGCCGGATCTGTCCGGCTGCTCCACGAATAATTGTTGACATCATTGATCATTCCCATTCCATCATTGAATCTCTGAGACCTGAGGTTTTCAGCCATCCATGTCCTGGTGCCTATAGTAACTGTTTTATAGATATTTCCGTCAATGTCTGTTAAGGTTCCGTAACTGATGTCGGGATTGAAGATGATGCCCGTTTCTTCATAGTTGAGAGTTGTAAAAGTGATGTCCTCGCCGGCTGATTCATTGCATTCGCCTTCAGCTTTCAGACGAAAATGGTAGGTCGTTGAAGGCCTCAGTCCAGTAACATGGAAGCTTACTGTTCTGAAGCTTACCTGGTTAACAGGAGAGGTATATGGTTCGATGTTCTGGCCGTACCTGTTATCCGGGCCAAATTCGAAAGTGACAAGAGTATTTTGCCCGTGAGCTGCAAATCTGCCGTTGATTATTGCAGCATCGGCAGCAATAAAAGATGCCGGATCTGTAATGACATCTGGCGCCGGTTTGTCACAATTGTCCCTGTCCGGCAGCTTCAGGCATGAGGCTGCCGATGCCGTAAGCAGCAGAATCATCAGTTCGAATCTTTTCAAACTCCGGTGCATTTTCATGCATAAAGTTTTTTATATCCGGCAGGAGAATAAGTAAAGGTAATAAAAAAGGCAACCCACTGCAGTGAATTGCCTTTGAATATAATTATTTGATTCTCAGAATTTGAAAGCCACTCCCAGGTTCAGGTAAGCAACGCCATAGCCAAGTTCAAGCATTGCAGCCATCGAATCTGAAAAGTAATACCTGCCGCCAAGGAAGAATGAAGAAACAATTCCGCCACCAGTTGAGTTGAATGTCTCTGACCCGGTCCCGATCCAATGAGACGAAACGATATTGTAACCGATCATAAGTCCGGCATAGGTATCAAGTTTGTCAACAAAAGGATAGTGGAAAGTACCCCTGGGACCAATGATGATGTTCGTGTACTTGTAATAGTTGTCCCATTTGTAGGATGCGAATCCAAGATAACCGCCAACTCCAATCACACCTTTCTCTATAATATTATCAACAACCCCAACTTCAAGCGAACCTGAAAGAGGCGGAATAAGTCCATGGTAGCCAATTCCTGAATAGAGAGACGTTCCCAATCCAAGGCCGAGGTTGAGCACTTTGTCACCCTTGTTGAAAGTGGATTCCTGAGCCAACAGTTGTGTAAGTGAGAAACATGCAACAACAAACAGTACTAGAATTTTTTTCATGACATTAATTTTAAGTTTAAGCTCAAATATACAAAAAATCTGCTTAATGCTTTTTGGCAGGTCAGCATTATTCAGGAACATAAGAAATCAATATTTGTTCGCGCGCGAATGAAAAAGCAGCTTAAAAACCTATAAAAAGATCGTAAATCCCTGCCGCGAGTGCCGCACCAACAACAGGACCCAGTATAGGGACCCACGAATAAGCCCAGTCGCTGTCGCGTTTATCCCGGATCGGAAGGAGCATGTGCATTATCCTCGGACCAAGGTCGCGGGCGGGGTTAATCGCATATCCTGTCGGACCACCAAGCGACAGTCCAAGGCCAAGCACAACGATGGCAACTGGGAGAGCATTCAGGGAGCCAAGACCAATCTCGGGTTCTGCCATATAGAGGACAGCAAGTACAAGAACAAAAGTTCCTATTACTTCAGTTGCAACGTTATGCCAGTAACTGCGGATATTCGGAGCGGTGCAGAAGACGGCAAGCTTAAGGTCTCCGTCTTTGGTAGCGTCGAAATGCTTTTTGTAGGCAACCCACACCAGGAAAGCTCCAAACATTGCTCCGAGCATCTGTGCTGCGATGTACAGCGGCAGGTTGACGATATCAAATTTCTTGGCGAGGACAAGTCCTATTGTAACAGCAGGGTTGAGATGAGCGCCGCTTATGGGAGCAGCTATCAGCACACCTGTAAAAACACCCACGGCCCACCCGAATGTTATAACTATCCATCCGCTGTTATTGCCTTTGGTTTTATCGAGTAATA
>JBLNAO010000354.1:0-6416 GCA_050259395.1 Chloroflexota bacterium | reverse complement strand
CTGAATGCGCCCTGCGGCTCCACATAAATCCCGGTAAACGTGCGTGTCACATTTAATCCCGACAAAGCCAGCTCGTTGAGATATGTTATATAGTCGAAATCAAGGTTCATTACAGCTCCGTAGTGTTCCGTCGAACCAATTAGTATCGCAGGTTTGTCGCGGAAAAGAAAATAATGAGGGTTTTCCGGGTGAAGGCTTACAGGCGGGAATGCCTTCGGCTGTTGGCCGAAAAGCGGTGCGGTCTGCCAGTCGGGGGTTATTCCGGGATTCAGCTCAGTGATCCTCAGGTTGCGGAAATGGATCTCTGCTCCTTCCGATTCGAGGCACAGGTATCCCTTCTTTTGTGAAGCCCTGGTAATGCCATTCACAAATTTCCCGTTAACTGATAATCGGATCACGCCATCAACACATATTACATCGTAAGTGTTCCATTCACCTTTGCCTTTGCACCTGTTCTCAGCCGACTTGCTTCTTGTTCCCCGTGGATTATCGGGAACTGTTATTACTCCTCCCACTCCAAAAAGTTCACCGTGTACATAAGCCACAGGAGGCGTCACGCCATTTTGCTTGTTGAGATTCACCCAGTCAAGCTCAAGCATCTGCACCTCCACACCGTCAGGAAGTCGCTGTCCTTCGGGAGGATTGGCGCTGCTCCACACGAAGACTCCTGAGTTTCCTCCGGCCTCCATATGCATCCACTCCACATGCAGAATGAAATTCTCATACTGCTTCTCGGAACGCATTACGCCTATTGGCTGGCCTGAACAAACCAGCATATTTTTTTCAATGTGCCATGTACCGGGATTAGTGTTGACATTTATCCATTTGAGGGGAACAGCCTTCACAGGCTTGCCGGAGATCAGGTTCTGATAGCTTGCAGAATTGCCGAAAATGATCCCCTCGGATGAGGCTTTTTGGGAGAAGCCTGAATTATTCAGGATCAATAAGCAAAATATCAGCGAAATGCGAAATGCGGATTTCTTCATTGGTCAGAATTTTTCACTAATTTATGAAAAAAAGACCTCTTCAGGAAAGGTACCCGTGCCACAAACAGTTATAAAGTCCATTTCATTATATCAGTTTATGATGAATTTCATATCTTTCATCCGAATTAATTTAAATATTCTTTATTATGAAAAAGTTAATGACATTGATCCTGGCATTTGCCATCACAACGATGGTTAACAATGCTTTTGGCCAGGAAGCGCAGAAACAGCAGGGCGAGAAAGCCAAAAAAGAAACTGCAGTGAAGGAAAAGAAAGTCAAGGCTGATAAAACCATGACTGAAGAGGGTAAATTAAAGGAGGATGAGAAAACTGAAGGTGCAAATACAGCCGAACAGGGCAATGCCTATGGAAAGAACAAGGGAGACGCTGCCGGAAAAGATTTCGGAAAGACCCGTTCGACAGATGCTAAACAAAAATCAAAAACCAAAAGTAAAAAATAGCTCTTCTGGTTAAAAGAAATCCCGCATCTCGTGAGAGTGCGGGATTTTTTTATAACCAACCGGTCTATTTGAATTTGAGTGTATCGAGTGAAGTCACAATCCCTGTTTTAACCTGGATGCCGGTAAGAAGAGTATCCCTGAAAGGATCCTGCGGAAGGAAGCTAACTTTGTATGTTCCCTGCGGAAGTCCGTTGAACATGAACCTTCCTGTGAGCGGATCGGCAAGCACCGAAGTCGTGTCTTTAGCTTCAGAGATTGCATGGATCAGTGGTTTTGAGCTGGCAGGAGCAACAACTCCCTTAATAGCTCCGGTAACACTTTTCGTGAACACTCTCAAAACAGGCTTCAGAATATATTTGCCGTTTCCGGTTTCAACAACTGACCTGGCAGCATCAAAATCGATTGTGTATTCATAAGCCACACCCTGCAGGAAATCGGCATGAACGTTAAGTTTAAGTCCAGACTGCTGTGCACTTGGTGTTTTCAGCTCATATGTCTTGTCACCGATCACAATTGAATTCTCCGGACCAAGGATCAGCCTTACCTGGCTGAGTTTTCCGGATGGTACGGACCCTTCAACGAGAAGTGTGTCTTTGCCGTTAACGAAATCGAGAAGATTGTATATCCCTGCATTCACATCAAGATCGACTATCGAATCGTTGAGTATGACCTGAAGCCCGATTACATCGACATTGACCTCATCGTATGGCCCGGGTGCATCGGTGAGATTGAATTTCAGAAAAGATGTTCCATCACCGAAATCTTCATTGTCTTTCCTGCATCCAAGGAAAGCAACCATAAGGAATAATGCAATTACAGACAGTTTTTTCATATCAGAAAGAATTTTAGTTATTGACTTTGATTTTCCTTTCCCGGAAAACTTCAGCTAAAATAATCCACCTGTATCGCAAGGAAAAAAATATTCAATGAACTGGCAGAAATGATCACCCAATTCCTTGTCTGGGGTAAATATTCCTGTAATGAAAGCGTGGTGCATCATGCTGAAACCGAATTGATAAATCAATCATTCATCACAAAAAAGAATTATTTGGTCACTCTCATACAATATTTCGTCACAGAAAATCGTATGATATAAAGCATAATTCAATTGCTGTGAATAGCAATATTTTTTCTTTGCCACAGGAAGCGGAATGAAAGAAATCCTTTACTAAAAAATTTGAGTTCATGAAATATATAGTTAGCCTGGTTATGTTCTTGATTGTTGTCAGCGGGGCAACATTAAGCCAGGATAATGAATATAGATTTGTAATAAAGAGAGAGGTGCCAGCCATGCCGGTGAAAAACCAGAGCCTGACATCCACATGCTGGTCGTTTTCAGGATTGTCCTTCTTCGAATCAGAGATAATGAGGATGGGCAAAAAGCCCGTCGATCTTTCTGAAATGTATGTTGTAAAGGAAGCATATAAAAAGAAAGCAGAGGAGTACGTAAGGAGACGCGGAACATGCGCATTCAGCCCGGGGGGACAGTATTACGATCTTCTGAATGTCACTAAGGAAAACGGACTTGTTCCGAATGTGATTTATCCGGGACTGAACTACGGTACAAAAAACCACAACCACGATGAATTGGATGCAGCATTGAAAGGCTATGTTTCGGGAGTTGTAAAAACATCAAGCCATACACCTGCATGGATTTCAGGGTTGGATGGCATTCTTGAGGCTTACCTGGGAAAAATGTCACCAGGCTTCGAGTATAACGGTGAGTACTATACTCCAAAGGATTTTGCAAATCAGCTTGGACTTAACTTCGATGATTATATAATAGTCTCCTCTTTCAGCGATCATCCTTATTATAAAGAGGCTGTCCTCGAGGTTCCCGACAACTGGTCACCATGCACATACTATAACCTTCCCATTAACGAGATGATGCAGGCTATTGACAATGCTCTCCTGAACGGGTACTCAGTGGCCTGGGCTGCTGACATGAAAGGCAAAGGTTTTAACATGAAGAAGGGTGTTGCAATAGTTCCTGATGAGAATTTGGATAAGGTCGCGGATGATGAGCTTGACAGGATCTTCGAAAGCCCGCACCGGCAGAAAAACATAACCCAGGAAATAAGACAAAAGGAGTTTGGTGATTATACTATCACGGGCGACCATGGCATGCATATCATCGGGATTGCACAGGACCAGGAAGGACATACCTTCTACAAGGTCAAAAATTCATGGGGCGAAACCGGGAAATACAAGGGATATATCTTTGTGTCGAGAGAATATGTTATGCTGAAGACTACCAACTGCATGATAAACAAGAATTCACTACCGGTAAATATTGCCCAGAAAATGGGAATGGAAATAAATCCGTACCAGAATGGAGCAATCGCCGCCGGGGGCAACACTACCGAACAATCCTTACCACTCCAGGATCAGGTTGTACCCGCAACCCCTATGGCGCAATAGAGGACTGTAGGGACTTAAGGGAAATCTAAACAATCCGTTCACTCCAACGTTATCGCTTTATACCTCTTAAAGTGATGAAAGCCATTATTCTTGAAGGTTTTGGTGGCGTGGAAAACCTTGTAGTGTCAGAGCAGCCAATCCCATCTATTAATGAAAATGAAGTTCTTGTACAGGTAAAGGCAATATCGATTAATCCTGTAGACATCAAGACACGGAAAGGTCAGGGACTTGCCGGATCCCTGAAAAAATACAGTCCAATTATTCCGGGATGGGATATTGCCGGCACAGTAATCGAGACCGGCGATAAGGTAACGTCTTTTCTTGCGGGTGATGATGTCTTCGGAATGGTTAATTTTCCCGGACATGGCAGGGCTTATGCAGAATATGTTGCAGCGCCTGAAGCTCACCTGGCGCTTAAGCCCTTCGAAATTACATATGAGGAGGCGGCAGGAGCATCGCTGGCCGCATTGACAGCATGGCAAATACTTAAGGAGAAGGTTAAGGTTAAGGCAGGCGACAAGGTTCTGATTCATGGAGCTGCAGGCGGCGTAGGGCATTTCGCGGTTCAGATGGCAAAATATCTTGGAGCGGTTGTTGCAGGCACGGCTTCTGCCGCAAACAGGGATTTTGTGCTCTCGCTGGGGGCATCGATGCATATCGATTACGAAGATGTGCCTTTTGAAACCGTTGTAACCGGTCTTGATTTTGTCCTCGATACAATCGGCGGCACTTACATTGACCGTTCCCTGAAAGTGCTCAGGAAAGGAGGGACACTGGTATGTATTCCTTCCGGCGCAACAGAAGGACTGGAGGATAAGGCAGCCGAAGCAGGGATAACAGCGTCTAAATTCATGGTTCAGTCCGATGGGCATAACATGAAGGAAATTGCAGCCTTGCTGGGCGCCGGAAATATCAGATCGCATGTCTCCGCCATCTTCCCGTTCGACCAGGTTCAGACAGCGCACCTCCAGATAGAAACTGGAAAGACCAGAGGCAAGGTTGTACTTTCAATTATATAGGCAGAATATACCAATCAGTAGGAAACAACTCTGCTGTTTTATTGTTCCACGTTTAAGTTCTTATCCTCCGCCGATGAATACCAAAATTCTTCTGCTTGTAATTGACATGCAATATGACTTCTGTTCACCAGAAGGGGCATTGTACGTTCCCGGGTCAGAGAAAGATGTATCGCGACTGGCAAAATTCATTGTAGCCAATGAGTCCGATATAGGTCATATTATTTTCACACAGGACAATCACAATGTTGTTGACATATCCCACCCTGTTTTCTGGGAGGATAAAAAAGGAAGCTTCGCCAAGCCATTTACGGAGATAAACCTGAAAAAGATACTCGGGGGTGTATATCAGCCCAGATTTCAAAAGGGCAAGGCAATAGAATATATCAGGAAGCTGGAAAAACAGGGAGAGTTTCCCCACACAATCTGGCCTGAGCATTGCCTAATAGGGTCTGCCGGGGCTGCAATCGTCTCCGAGATATTGGAACCGGCGAAAAAATGGGCAAGGAAAGGAAATTTCTACGATGTTGTAATCAAAGGCACAAATCCGATGACCGAGCATTTTGGCGCACTCAAGGCTAATGTTCCCATTGCCGGCTGCCCCGAGACACATCTCAATACTGAACTTGTCAACAAGCTCATTCATGCAGGAAAAATTTATATAGCAGGCGAGGCAAAAAGCCATTGTGTTGCCACAACAATCAGGCAGATGCTTCACCTGGGAGGACTTGCAAAAAAAACTCATATACTCGAAGATTGCATGTCGGATATTACCGGTTTCGAAAAAATCGCGCTTCCAATCTATGAGAAAGCCAAAACCGAAGGCGTTAAATTTGTCCGGAGCAGCGATCCGTTGTAACATATATCATAATGATCCTGAATTATTTCACTGACAACGATCTTTATAAATTCACAACAATGAATGCCATACAGAAACTGTATCCCACAGCTATGGTGAGGTATTCATTCATCAATCGCGGCAATACGACCTTTCCGGAAGGGTTTGCAGAAAGGCTGAGAAAAGAGATCGACAGCATGGCCGGCCTTACATTGAGCCGTGATGAAGAAAACTTCATTATCTCAAAATGCTATTATTTCGATCCGGTGTTCATTGACCTGCTCAAGGGATACCGCTTCGATCCGTCTGAGGTCACTGTCCACCAAAACGGAGGAGAGACAGACATCCGGATTGAAGGACTCTGGTATAGAACTGTCCTTTGGGAGGTGCCTGTATTGTCACTGGTCTCGGAACTGTATTATAAAATGAACGGGATTGAGCCTATACAGGTGGAGGAAAGAGCAGTTGAAAAAGCTGAAAGGATGAATGAGCTGAAAGCAGAATATTCCGATTTCGGGACAAGAAGAAGGTTCTCCTTCGAAGTGCACGACAGAGTGATCGCGACTTTAAAGCAGCATTCGGGCGAATACTTCAAAGGCACAAGCAATGTGTACCTTGCAATGAAGCATGATCTCTACCCGATTGGCACCCATCCGCATGAATGGTTCATGTTCCACGGGGCAGAATTCGGATA
>JBLNAO010000353.1:0-4051 GCA_050259395.1 Chloroflexota bacterium | reverse complement strand
TGCTGCCGCTTCAAATGCCTGCTGGCATGGAGACTGTTGAGGCCCAATTCGAGGATGTACCCCGTGATATGGAATGCCATGTTGACAGCAATGGTAACACTTATGACTTTGCATTCGGACTTAACTGGTCGGGGATTATCCGGGACGGCCGGACGAAAAAGTATAATATTCCTCCGATTACTGGCTCGGAACCTAAATGAATTAAACTATAATCCTTTCTTTATCGTAATCCCAGAAAACCTGCTTCTTATTGTGATAGGAAAGTGTTCCCATGTGGGCCGCCATTGCCTCCATAAACCCCTGGTCAATGTTGCAGCTTGTCTTACCGCCTTTCCGCACTGCATCTATCCATTCCTGGAGGTGAAGGTGAGTGGTGTCGACCCTTCTTCCCCCCCTGTATGTGTAGAGGAGACCACGGTTGGCAAAGTAAAGCTCTGTTGCCGATGATACAGCATCAACTCCCTTGCCGGGAATATAGCTGTAAATAGGAATGCCTTCCTTAATGATTCCTTGCTTTATTTTTTCGGCGTACCTTGTCGATCGCGGGTCTGCATAGATTGTCAGTGTGTTGCCGAATTCCATATAGGCATCATGACCCATCACCTTCTTGCCGCGGCTCATCTGGCTGGCAAGAGTGGCCGAATACAACATCGAGAGATTCCTGTCAGGGAATTCGAAAACAGTTGTAAGGACATCCGGAACGGTCCTTCCGTCCTTGAAGAAATATATTCCCCCTGTAGAAGCAGCAGATGCCGGTATGCCCAGATCCATTATCTGGTTCATGGCATCATACTCATGGGTAAGGAGGTCTCCCGACAGGCCTGTGCTGTAGTCCCACCAGCAGCGCCATCTGAAGAATCTTTCGAGACTGAAATCGTGCCATGGGGCCTGTCCGATGAACTGCTTCCAGTCAATATTCTGGGGGCTCGCCTCTTTGGGGATTGGATATACCCAGGCTCCATTCGGATCGTTGCGGTTGGTTGTCACTTCAATCAGGGTTACCTGTCCAAGGACA
The DNA here is from genome assembly GCA_050259395.1 of Chloroflexota bacterium. Classification (GTDB taxonomy): domain Bacteria; phylum Bacteroidota; class Bacteroidia; order Bacteroidales; family VadinHA17; genus LD21. Next base: position 3,036 of record JBLNAO010000353.1, on the reverse strand, counting down.
TCCTTCTGTATTGCTTCCTTTGCCTTCTGATAGGCATCAGTCTGCCTGCCCTGGTGTCCGAGCTGGAAAACAACACCCGATTCTTTGACTGCTTTTCTCACCTCATAAGTTTCGTCGACAGTCCAGGTCATCGGTTTCTCGCAATAAACATGCTTGCCAGCCCGCGCGGCTTCGATGGTGATCGGTCCATGCCAGTGGTCCGGAGTGGCTATAACCACTGCATCAATTTCCGGGGAGTTAATCAATTCAGTATGGTTAAGATAGCGGCGTACGGGTTCACCCATCTTGCCTCCCGTGCCTTCACGGTTAATGTTGGCTCCGGCTTCCTGGGCCATCTTCCCGTAGCTGTCGAAAATATCACACACTCCTGCTATCCTGATGTTCAGGTCACCCTGCTCTTTGAAATCACGGTACCGGTTATCATTACTGTTTTCCTGGTTTGCCTTATACCACTCATCAATCTGGGTAGGATGAACAAATCCCAACCCCTGTGCCAGCTGCTTTCCCCTGATTCCAAATCCGATAAGCCCGATGTTGAGTACCTTACCTTCCGACACAGGTGCAGCCATGGGTGAATCAGTCGACATCTTGAGTTCATCAGTTATGCTGTTCCTCAGGAACTGGTCATGAGTTTTTTTCCTGTAGAGTCCGTAAGCAACAGCCCCCAGAACCGGAACTGTGGCGAGATTCTTTATAACATCCCGTCTTGAGATCTTACGCTTGTTATTATCCCTTTTATCTTCTTCCATGATCTGTTGGTTTAACTTTATTCCCGTGTAACAGCATGTCAATACCCAGGATCCATTGAGTGGGAAAAGAATAAATCACCCCTAACGCGATCAGCTCAATGAGTATCTTGTCGACAATGAAATACGCACCTTCACTCGGAAGAGCATAGCTGTAGTCAACCAATGGCGGATGTGAAAGGTAATATGTTGCAAGCAGTACGATTCCTGCTATAGACGCAACCCGCGTGAACAAACCAAGTATGAGACCGGCCCCTATCAACACCAATCCCCATTCATTGAGAAAATCAACAACTTTCAGGATATCAGGGTTTGCAGCAATTGACCTGTAAACGGGTGAAAGAAAACCTTTTGAGTCCATAAGGTATCCTGAAGATGTCCATGACGGAGACAAAACTTTGACCAGACCCTCATAAAGGAAATGCCAGCCTATGGCAATCCTCAATGCCACCAGGAAAAACGCCTGAGTGTTCGTAAATGATTGACGCTGATACATCGACTGTAGATTATTAGTAATAACCTTCAGTGGAAAAGGAAAGTTCAGTGGCTGTTGGAATTTTTTAGCGAATGCTGGAACAAGGTCAGCACGAACCCCACCCAACCCTCCCCTTAAAAGGTAAGGGGAGGGCTAAGATCCTGGAAAAGAGCAGGATTTTACCCCTTTCCCTTATTGTTTAAGGGAAAGGGCAGGGATAGGGTTATGTTTCTTATTTTGTAAAACTAAGATCCGACAGCACCTTTTTGGTGTTATCGGTAGTTTTGGCTTTGATGCCGGCTTTGTCTATTGTGAGATCCATGCGGCAATTGTTATTCATTATGATTATCGGGAACTTGTTTCCTTCAGTGTTTTTGTCAATGAATGCATACCTGTGCGTATGGCCCGAGATCATAAGGTCAACCCCGGCATCATTAAGCACCGGGAAGAACTTTTGCCTCATCTCCATTTCTCCGTGCCAGGGAGCTCTGCCCGAAAATGGGGGCATGTGTAAAAAGACCACTACATGCTCAGCCGATTTAAAACCCTCTGATACAACAACCTGCTTAAGCCATCTTAACTCCTGGTTCCGGTATGCGTCGAAATCAACGAGGTTGCTGTATTCTTTATCGCTATCCGGTTTATCCTCGCCGCAATCAAGCACAATGAATAATGTTTTACCTGAGGTGAACGTGTAATAGTATTTATTTTCAGGAAAATAAAAATAATTTTTGAACGCAGGTCCCATTGTTCCCCTTGTCTCATGATTGCCCCTTACGACATAAAATGGCTTTGAAGATGCAAACAGGTCAACAAGCGTATCGATTCCGCCGTCGAAAAGGTCTTCCTCCTTATTGAAGGTGCTTACAAAATCCCCGTCAGTCATAATAAAATCGGTTTCTGCAAGATTCACATCTTTCAGCAGGCTCCCGACAACTGCAGAACGGTTATGTATGTCGGTCAGGACTACTATTGAATTTTTATCCTTGCCGGTGCTCTCAGTTGTAAAAAACAAAGGTTGTCTCTGGTAAACCTCGCTTGCATCTGTTCTGCCGAAAACCGGGTTGCTGTATGTCTTGCTGACCACCTCACGGGAGAAGATCCTGTACGCATATTTTGTTCCGGGTTTGAGATCCTGGAGTGTTACTTTATGTATCCTGCCGATTGTCTTAAGACCATCGGATGAAGAAAAATATTGAGGCCTTTCCTGCTGGTAGAAGTTCGATCCGTCGTCCTCGTACGCCTCGACCCAGGAAATGCATTCGGTGTTTGTTGTCCACATTATTGTTACCTCATCTGTTCCGAGGTGCTGCAGCCAAGGTCCGTGGTTGATCATTTTCTGAGCGTACGCCTGACCGCAAAAAGCCAAAAGCAGGAAAGAAGCCGCTGTGTATAAATATATCTTTAATGATTTCATATGAGATTAATATCAAGTAAAGCTTTAGATAATGAAAGAATACCAGGTTGCGTTGCCGCAACCTGGTATCTCATGAGTATTTGATATAATTAGTAACCAGGATTCTGGATCAGATCGGCGTTCTTGCTTACCTCTGCCCTTGTTATAGGCATGAAATAAGCTTTGTCGAGCCATGACCTTTTCTGGAATTCCTTGTGAACGATCTTTGGCACTTTTGCCGTTGTATTGTCGCTTAAGAGCGGGTAGGTAACGACAGCCTGGGTAGCCGGTATGTATGCTTCGGGACCAATGAGCCATCTGCGGACATCATAAATCCTGTGCTCCTCAAATGCAAGCTCAATTCTTCTTTCGTTGCGGTATCTCTGGCGGAGTTCATCGCCTGAAAGGCCCGTAAGAGC
>JBLNAO010000352.1:0-21380 GCA_050259395.1 Chloroflexota bacterium | reverse complement strand
GGCATATGAAGGTCGTTCCTCAGCTTTTCGAGGTTCTTGCCGGTGCGTGCCTGCGGCGAGTGTTCCATTCTCTTCTTCTTCTGCTCAAGCTTATAATAGATGGCGTTACGGTCCGCCAGCTGGAGGAGCTTTAGCTTCTCTCCTCCCTGTGGGACAGAGTATCGTACCTTTTCTATTTGAAGATCTGGTTCAAAAGGAACAATTATCTCATGTGAATCACTGCAGAGCTTTTGCCTGATCTCGGTTATTGCACTGGAGAGAATAGATTCATTCTCTTCATCCATCCTAACCTTAATTTCGAGCGTAAATGCCTGTATAACAGCTCCTTCAACTACTTTAAGGAAGTTGACATATGCGCTGTCACCCTCCTTTGTGAAGCCAAACACATCAACATTTCTTATTGTACCGCTTACAACGGCTGACTTGCTGCGGAATCTGGCAAGTATATCGATCTTCTCTTTGATTACCTGTGCTTCTTCGAACCTCATCTGCTCTGAATATCGTTCCATCAGGCCTTTCAGATGCTCGATAACGGTAGAAATATTGCCTTTAAGTATATCCTTTATCTGCCTGATGCTTTCGAGGTAATCACATTCAGGCTGCAGTCCTATACATGGGCCCTTACAGTTTCCGATGTGATATTCAAGACATACCTTGAATTTTCCTGCTGCTATGTTATCCTGTGTCAACACCAATGGGCAGGTGCGCAGCTTATAAAGCTGCCTGATAAGATCGAGGAGAGTCCGGACCATCAATGCTGAAGTATAAGGGCCGAAGTATTGTGAACCATCGCGTGGTGTGCTCCGTGTGCTGAAAACCCGGGGATAAGGCTCATTTTTAATGCATACCCAGGGAAATGTTTTATCGTCCTTAAGGAGGATGTTATACCTGGGCTGGTGCTTCTTGATCAGGTTATTCTCAAGCAGGAGCGCATCTGATTCATTATCAACCACTATGTGCCGTATATCTGCAGCTTTTCTGAGCATTACAGAGGTCTTGCCTGACTGGTTTTTGGCGAAATACGATGCAACCCTTTTCTTGAGGTTCTTGGCCTTTCCTATGTAGATTATGTTCCCGTATGAATCAATAAACTGGTAAATACCTGGTTTCCCCGGAATCAATGGAAGGAAGGATTCGTATTTAAGTTCGGCAGACATATCCGGCACAAAGATAATACTTATTGGTTATTTCAGGAATTTACCTCCCTACCCAGTGGAGACGCCGAAAGCAGCCGGCGTGGGAATTAACGCCAGTTTTTGCGGGGATCAACCCTTTTTATTCTCCTGAAAGTTGAATAATTCCTGGTGATGAAGGAATTTCATATTTCCTGCATTTGCGCCCTACCCTGAAGGTATTACGGAGCGGATTGAGATCTTTATACAAAGTTCGATACAAGCCTGAATTCCCTTACATCGAAAAGGCCTTTATCGCTGATCTTAAGATCCGGAATTACAAGCAATGCCATGAAGGAAAGTGTCATAAAAGGGGCATTCATCGGGCAACCTGATTCCTTTACAAGTTCATTCAGATGCTGGTATTTTGTGGCAATCTCCTCACAGGAGCTTGTTGACATTATACCGGCAATGTCGAGTCTGAGCGCCTCCACCCTGCCTCCATTGGAAACCGCAAGGCCTCCTTTCATTTCAACGATTGCATTTACTGCTTTCACTATGTCCTGATCATTTGAACCCACACATATAATATTGTGACTATCATGAGCGATCGAGCTGGCAAAAGCTCCGCTTTTAAGTCCAAATCCATTAATAAATGCTGTCGAAGGTAAGGAATCTTTATACCGGTCCTTAACCACAATCTTGAGTATATCTTTCGGCAGCTCAGGCTTTATTTCATCCGTGCAAAAGTGTTCCCAGATTATTTCACCCGTGAGAAGTTCACCCTCGACAGCCCTGATAACTTTCACTTTTGCATTGCTTGCGGGAACCAGTATGTCCTTTTCATGGATCTTGCTGCAATGAAAGTTATTGACTGCTTTACCAGGCAAATAAGTGAATATTGTTTCTCCATTCCTATAAACAAGGGAACCGTCAATCCATGTTTCCAGCACATTCATTGTTTTCAGCTCGTCCACCAATATCAGGTCAGCGGGATCCCCTTTTCTGAGCAGTCCATTTGTCAGGGAATAATGCCTGAATGGATTATATGTTGCGCTTCTGATCACATCAAACATGTCGTAACCTTCGCTGATTAGCTTCGCGATAAGTTTATTTATATGACGGGCCTGCAACATTTCCGGGTGCAAATCATCGCTGCAAAGCATGAGCATATCAGGGTTAGTTCTGTAGAGTTCCTTTAGCGAATCGAGATTTCTTGCCGCACTGCCTTCCCTGATAATGATCTTCATTCCGAGGCCTATTTTTTCAAGAGCCTCATCAATTGTGCTGCATTCATGATCCGTGGTTATACCTGCCGAAACATATTTTCTTAACATCTCTCCTCTCAATCCCGGTGCGTGGCCATCAACCGGCTTCCCGGCAAATCTTGCCGACTCAAGCTTCTTCAGTACCCGGGCATCATCATAAATTACACCGGGGTAATTCATCATTTCCGACAAAAACTTTATTTCCGGTAATTTCAGCAGCAACCCGATCTCATCTGAATTCAATGAGGCACCTGAGGTTTCGTATTCTGTCGCCGGAACACAGGAAGGCGCACCGAAGTAAAACTTGAGCGGAACTTTCCGGGAATCTTCGATCATAAACATCACTCCATCGATACCCATTACATTTGCAATTTCATGCGGATCGGATACAACGCCGACAGTTCCGTGTTTAACAGCCGCCTGGGCAAATGCTCCAGGCGTGACCATGGAACTTTCTATATGAATGTGTGAATCTATCAGCCCGGGAAGAATAAAAACATCAGGAGCATCGTCGACATGTGTAATTTCCGAGATCAGGCCATCAGTGATTGATACGGCTCCTTTGAAAATTTTTCTTTCATGAATGTCAACAACATTTCCGCAAATTCTGGAAAAATTAATATTTTTCATGAAAAAGTCTTTTATAATTGTTCCACGTGGAACACTATCGTCCAAGATACATTAATAGTATACTAACATCTGAAGGAGAAACGCCGCTGATCCTTCCGGCCTGGCCGATGTTTGAAGGCTTTATCCTTCCCAGTTTCTGCCTTCCTTCAGTTGATATGGAAACAAGTTCATTATAATCTATGTCTTCAGGGATCTTCAGATTTTCCAGCCTTTTGATTTTGTCTGCCACAATCTTTTCACGCTGTATGTAACCTTCGTACTTTATTCTTATTTCTGCAGACTCGGCGATCTCTTTCACACGCGAACTTTTAAATGACGACAGGTTTCCGCCACCCGGAATAATCCTGATAAGTTCAAGCAGATTAATCTGCGGCCTGGATCCAAGGTTGATTGCTTTAATCTTTTGAGTTATTGTGGCGGTTCCTGCTTCTTCAAGAAACCTGTTCATTTCTTCAGGACTGACGCTGGTTTCGCTTAGAAAATTCACAGTTTCATCCACCAGTCTTTCCTTCTCTTCAAGCCTGTCGACCCGGGCTTTTTCGGCCAGACCTATGTCATGCCCTTTCCGTGTCAATCTTTCATCAGCATTGTCCTGCCTGAGAAGGATCCTGTACTCAGCCCTTGAAGTAAACATCCGGTATGGTTCATCGACGCCCTTTGTGACAAGATCATCAATAAGGACTCCAATGTAAGATTCTTCCCGGCCCAGAACCAGTTCTTCCCTGTTCTGAACTTTCAGAACAGAATTGATTCCTGCCATCAAACCCTGGGCGGCTGCTTCCTCGTATCCTGTCGTACCATTGATTTGTCCGGCAAAATAGAGATTGCTTATCATCTTGGTTTCAAGAGTGTGCTTAAGCTGTGTCGGCTGGAAGAAATCATATTCGATCGCATAACCCGGACGAAACATTTCAACCTTCTCCAAACCTTTCACCTTTCGCAACGCCTTAAGCTGAACTTCCAGGGGAAGGCTGCTCGAAAAACCATTAATATAGTATTCTACTGTATCTGTTCCCTCTGGTTCTATAAACAGCTGATGTGAATCTTTGTCCCTGAATGTTACAATTTTGTCTTCAATGCTGGGACAGTATCTGGGACCTCTCCCTTTTATCCGGCCGGTGAAAAGCGGACTGAATTCAAGTCCTTTTCGCAGTTCATCATGAACCTCAGGATTCGTGTGTGTGATAAAACAACTCCTTTGGTCAATGATCATGAACGGATCGGCCATGTATGAAAAAGTTCTTCCGTCTTCATCACCCTTCTGTTCTGCCATGGCCGAAAAGTCAATGGTTCTTCCGTCGATCCTGGCGCTTGTGCCGGTTTTCATCCGCTCCACTTTGAAACCCAGTTGCTCCAATTGCTCACTCAAACCATGAGAAGCCTGGTCGCCCGACCTTCCTCCTTTTATCTTTGTAAATCCTACATGCATGAGCCCATTCAGGAAAGTGCCGTTTGTCAGAACCACAGCTTTTGAAAAGAACCTGGTTCCGAAAGCAGTCTGCACTCCGGCCACTTTCCCTCCTTCCACAAGTATCTGAGTAGCCTGTTCCTGCCATATAAAAAGATTTTCCGTACGCTCAAGCACTTTCCTCCACTCTCGTGTAAAAGCCTGCCTGTCACACTGTGCCCGGGGACTCCACATTGCAGGACCCTTCGACTTGTTTAGCATCCTGAACTGTATCATGCTCCTGTCCGTAACAAGACCGCTCATCCCTCCAAGTGCATCAATTTCCCTTACGATCTGTCCTTTTGCTATCCCGCCCATTGCAGGGTTGCATGACATCTGTGCAAGCTTGGTCATGTCCATAGTCACAAGCAGGGTCTTCGCTCCCATCACAGCAGCAGCATGAGCTGCCTCACAGCCTGCATGCCCGCCTCCAACAACTATTACATCAAATCCGAAGTCCATATTTTTCCTTTCCCAAATCCAGCCACCGGTCTTCTTCCCTTCGCATCAGCTTAAGTTCTTCTTCTGATTTATCGTTCAATCCTGTCAAGTGCAGTACTCCGTGAATAATTACGCGTGTTAATTCATTATACAAACTAACATTATAGTTTAGAGCGTTGTTCCCAACCGTTTCCATACTTATATATATCTCCCCGTTTATCTCATTATTTAAATTATAATTAAATGTGATAACATCGGTGAAATAATCATGTTCAAGAAACTGCACGTTTATTCGCCGCAGGTTGTCATCATTAGTGAGAATTATGCTCAGTTCTCCGGGCTTCATTTTTGAGCCGGAGATAATTTCCTTTAAAAGTTCCTTTAGCTTCAGCCAGCTTTTATACCTGTAGCCGGTTTCGTCGTAGAAAATCCTTAAGTTCAATCCAGGATATTTTTAAACGTCATAGTTACGGAGTTGCCTTTCCTGGAATACTTGATTTCATCGGCAAGCCTCGACATCAGGAACACTCCTCTCCCATTCAGTTCCTCGATATTTGCAGGCAAGGTAGGGTCAGGTACATCCTGTGGCCGGAAACCCTTCCCCTCATCTCTTATCTTTACCTTCAGATCGTTGCCTTTACATTGAAATTCAATATCCACAAGCTTTTCCGGAACGGATTTGTTGCCATGCATTATCGCATTATTTACACCCTCGAGGGTTGAAACAAGTATCTTGCCATAGCTATCCTTTGATATGCCCAGCTCGCCTGTAACTTCATCTATTACTTTTTCAACCAGGCGGAGGCTATTTTGTCTCGATTCGATCTTTAGCTTTTTGTACATAAATCCTCAATTCATTCTCTTATACTGAATTTCTGCGGATATGTTACACAATAATATCAATTTTTCGCAATCCAGGCTTCCGGATCATGAAAATTTGTTTCATAAATCATGAATTCCAATACACAATTATTGTCACTTCCGGGATCTGAATATACTTCACCGATATATTGCTTGGTGTCAACCCTGTCGCCCGGTTTAACCTTAACATTCACCAGATTGTTGTAAACGGTATAATACTTTCCATGCTTTATAATAACAGTCATATTGGAACCCTGTATGGAAGAAACACGTGTAACCTCACCCTTGAATACGCTCCTTGCAGAAACTTTTCCTGAACTTGTAATTTCTATGCCATAATTCTGCTCCTGAACATACTTAAGAACAGGGTTTGTCTGAATGCCGAACCGGCTGGTAATCAGACCTTTTTCGACAGGCCAGGGCAGTCGGCCCTTGTTCTCGGCAAAGTTTTCCCCAATAAGTTTTTGTTCAGGTGTTTCTGAAGATTTAACGGCCCTTTTACGTTCTTCTTCAATCAGCTTTGCTATTTCTGCTTCTATTTTCCTTGCTTTCTTTCTTTTATCTTCTATTTCCTTCCTCAATTGCTTTTCTTTCGTTCCCAGTGATTTCAGCATCTTTTGTTTTCTCTCCTGCTCATTCTGAAGCATTTGTTTTTGTTGTTCCTCTTTAGACTTAAGATCCGATACTTTATACAAATCAGCCTGGAGCTTCTGCTTGCTTGACTCTATCTGGCTCTTTAGTGCAAGAATCGTCTCTGCCTCGTTCCTCCTGAATTTTGTTACCTGCTGAAGGTATTTCAGTCTTTTGTAACCCTGGTTAAAGTCCTTGGCGGAAAGCACATAGATCATCTCCGGGAATCCTTTTCGCGTTTTATACGAATTTAGAACTGTCCTCGCGTAATCGCTTTTAAGCTCCACCAGATCATCTTCCATCATGTTTATTGCAAGAGTGTTAAGATCAATTCTTTCTGTAATCAACGAAATCTCCTGTCTCATTCCGGTAATGACTGTCTCCCGCAGATTCAATTTTTTACCTATTATTTTAACAGCATTCATGCTTTCGGTCTTCTCCTTTGCAGTGGTTTTAAGGAGATTATCGACATATGAAATTTCTTCGAGAGTTTTCTTTCTTTGTGCATCAAGTTCTGCCCTGGTCTGCCCTGAAGCAAGACAGGCAAGCATTAATAAAAACATTGATATCAGAACCCTGTATTTCATCTTAATTCCACCCGGTCATATTTGTTTCCCGGTACAAATTCAATGGCTCCTTCCCAAGGAATTTCTACTTTTTCAAACTTAAGGTGTAAAGTGCTTCCCGATTCCTTATGATTGAGAGTGATCTCAGAAGGTGAGAGCTTTCCACCATTCTTTTCAAAATTACCATACATAATCTCACCGGATGCACCTGAATATCCTTCCTGCTTAAGTAAAACAGCCTTCTTACTGCTGCAGTCAATGTTGTACATAAGCCTTACTCCTTTCAAATATGAATTAACAGCTATCGTACCATCATGACATTCTGATTTTTGATTTACCGACTCCGCTTCTCCAACCAAATCACCAAAAATGACAGGAATAAGCTCAAAAGGAACACCATATCTGGCAGACAAAACCGATGACTTTCCATAATAGAAAATCCTGTTTATCCTGTCATTCGCCATTATTGTATCCTTGTCGACGTATATCCTTCCTACCTCGATTCCGGTCCTCATCCTCAGACTTATAAGATATTGATCAGGAACTACATGCTTTATTGTTGCAATAAAACTGAAACCTGCATTATTATTATCGAAATCAACTTCAGCCTTTTGAATGTAGAAATTACCACTGCTCAGATTCTGTTCTGTAACATCAGTTATTGATACGGCACCACTGAGCTCTTTCCCCTTGCCTGTTTTACCAGCCTTTTTAATACCTGAACAACCGGATAGAACGGCAACAACCAGGTACAATAATATTATCTTTCGCAATTTTCAATCTCCTTGGTTAATTGTGTCTTTTTTGGATCCAGCCCTATGGCCGTTTTCCAGCTTTCCACAGCCTTTTCACATTTTCTCTGTTTTTTCAGAACATAACCGTAATGCTCGTACCATTCGGCATCTGGCTTTTCCCCACTGTTAATGATTGATTCAAAAACCTTTGCTGCTTCGCTGAGCTTTCCTCTCTTATATAAAACCCATCCGTAAGTATCCAGAAAAGTGTTGTTATTCTTTTCAGTTTCAATAACCTTCCTTGCCAGATCTTCTGCTTCCTTAAGCTTTGTATCCTGTTCCGCAAGGTAGTATGCGTAATTATTAAGCATTGTAACATCATCGCTGTTGTCCTTCAGCGCTTCTTCGAAAGTTTCAAAAGCCTTATCGTAAACGCCGGTTCTGTAATAAACATCCGCCTTCATCGTCAGGACCTGCACCTTATAAGCTTTGTTGTCACCGGCCAGTATTTCAGCCTTTTTGAGTTCTTCCAGCGCTATATCATATTTTCCTGTTTCTATGGCTCCGTTTGCATAGAGTACTTTTGCAACAAACGACATATTGAATCTTGAAGCGCATTCTTCACCCCTGATCCTAAGCTTTTCAAAATCACCCATATCGAGATATGTGAACAAGAGCTTCTCCCAGGCAAAATAATTTGCAGGCTTAATTTTGATCAATTCCTCCAGTCTGGCAGCTGCGATCTGATTTTTTCCCTGCCTAATCAGCAAATCTGTTCTTATAAGCGGTATAATGTCATCATCTGGATATGCAGCTTCCAGTACCATAAGCGATTTTGTCATTCTGTTTTCTCTATCGGAAACAAGATCAGGGTTCTGTGCCAGCTCGGCGAAAAGCCTGATTTTATCCTCCTTCCTTATCTCTCCGTTTAATGCAATGCTGTTTAGAATGCTGAAAAGCTCATCGTACTTTTTTTCACCTGCCAGGAATTCCGAATATGAAAGCTGCACCTGCGGATCATTCGGATTTATGCTGAATAGTTTCTCATAAATTCCGAGTGCTTTTGCCTTGTCTCCTTTACCGGAATATATTTCAGCCAGTAATCCGTTATAAACAATATCATCAGGCTTTTCCTTCAACAACTCTTCTATTTTAAGACGTGCCTCATCAAATTTGCCAATCGACATCAGTATCCTGACTGATGTCAGGGTTGATGCATCATTGACGCCATACTTAGTATCGAAGCTTTCGAAGATAGAATTCGCTTTCTCATAATTTCCGCTTTCAACATAGAGATTGCCAAGTGTAATCTGAATATTCTCATTTTCAGGGAAGTATTTTACAGCTTTTTCATACCAGACAATTGCACTGTCGACATTTTTTGTCTGATAATAGAGCTGGGATAGCATCATCAGATACCAAAGGTTCTTATCATCATATTTCACAGCATTGAGTGCATATTTTTTTGCTGTGTTCATATCTCCTGTTCCCGCAATTACCTGTGCCATCTGGTAGTAAACAGCATCGCTGGCGGGATTGATTTTAAGCGACTGCTCGAAGTATTTCAATGCTTCGCCGGCATTCCCCATAAGCTTCTGCCTCAACCCTTCCACATAGAAACGGTCGAAAGCTGCCTGGTCAATTGTTTCAGTATTCTGAACTTTGCTTTCTACCGGTAAAGATTTCTTACTGCAGCCACCGGTAACCACAGCCATCGAAATTATGAAAACATATAAAAATGTCCTGCTCATTTTATTCCTTTCCCGTATGACCAAATCCACCGGCTCCCCTTTCTGTTTCAAGAAGATTTTCAACTTGCACCCATTCAGCTTTTTCATGGCGTGCTATAACCATCTGGCAAATCCTCTCACCGTCCTTAATAACAAACTCCTGATCTGAAAGATTAACAAGTATGATGCCAACCTCGCCCCTGTAATCAGCATCTATCGTTCCCGGAGAATTAAGAACAGTAACTCCTTTTTTCAGTGCAAGACCGCTTCGGGGCCTGATCTGAGCCTCATATCCTTCGGGTATCTCCAGAAACAATCCGGTGCCGACAAGGGTTCTGGCAAGTGGTTTCAATACAAGATCCGAATCGATATTTGCACGAATATCCATTCCTGCCGAGTGTATAGTCGAATATTCTGGCAAGGGATGTTTCGACTTATTAATTATCCTGATCTTCATCTCGTTTTGTCACTGTTAAAATAACTGCAAATATACCCTAAAGGCAATTTGATGCTTAAGGAAACGTTCAAGATGAGAGAAATTCTTTTGAAAAATCAATATTTTTCACTTATCTCTCAAAGTTAAATATCTTTGCAATCACATTTGCAGGACGTTATTAACCAAAATATCAAATTCATGAACACCTTTCTTAAACGTGTTTTTCTGCTTAATATTCTTTTCATCGCAATTTCTTGCGGAGCCCCGGCAGGTAATGAGAATACCACAATCCTCATGAAGACTTCAATGGGTGATATCAGGCTGAAACTTTATGACGAAACGCCTTTGCACCGTGACAATTTTATAAAACTGGTTGAATCAGGGTTTTACGATGGTATTTCCTTTCACCGGGTAATACAGGATTTCATGATCCAGGCAGGTGATCCTGAGACGAGAACCTCAAAGGAAGGTTTTAATGATTCACTTTCCACTTATACAATTCCGGCAGAGTTCAGGCCTCAGTATTTTCACAAAAAAGGCGCCCTGGCTGCCGCGCGTGAAGGGAACGATGTAAACCCTGAAATGCGGTCTTCCGGTACCCAGTTCTACATCGTACAGGGTACAAAGCTCACCGAGGACGAAATAAAGCAGATGGAGCAGCGTGTAAGCAGCAATATGAAACAGGCGGTTTTCAACAAGTTCCTTAAGGAGGCTGCCGACAGCAGTGAGAAATCAGGAAAACCATTGACGCCAGGCGAGATCCAGGAGATTGCCTCGATGAAAATGTTCAACTTCCTGAATGCCAACAAAGATTTCGAAGTACCTGCCGGTCACAGGGAGGTCTATAAAACAACCGGCGGTGTTCCTCGCCTTGACGGTACATATACCGTTTTTGGTGAAGTCATTGAAGGCCTTGATGTTGTTGATAAAATCGCAGCAGTTCAGACTGACAGCTCTGACAAACCAGTAAACGATGTAAAGATATTGAAGGTCAAAATAGTTAAATAATGATTGAGAAGATCAATAAACTGCTGGAGGAGATTTCTTCCTTAACATTCGGCACTCCTGAGGAGCTTGAATCGTTCAGGCTGAAATATCTCAGTAAAAAAGGGATAATTTCTGATCTTTTCGAGGAGTTCAGGAATGTTTCTCCTCAGGAAAAGAAGGAAGTGGGCCAGCTCCTTAACAGGTTGAAGCAGGAGTCGCAGGAGAAGTACAATTCCCTTAAGGCATCGGTTTCAACCAACGATGACAAATCAAGGCTAAATGATCCGACAAGGCCTGCATTCCCCTATGAATCAGGATCCCGCCATCCGATATCGATCGTAAGAAATGAAATTATAAGCATTTTCAGCCGCATTGGTTTTACGATCTCCGAAGGTCCCGAGATCGAAGACGACGATCATGTCTTTTCGCGGCTCAACTTTGCGCCTGAACATCCTGCACGCGACATGCAGGATACCTTCTACATATCAAGGCTATCGGTGGAGGATTCCAATCCCGGCGACATACTTCTCAGAACACACACATCTTCTGTCCAGGTCAGGGTTATGGAGCACCAGAAACCGCCCATAAGGACAATTTCTCCCGGACGTGTATTCCGGAACGAAGCAATTTCTGCCAGGGCACACTGCATTTTTCACCAGGTGGAAGGTCTTTATATCGACGAGAACGTCTCTTTTGCCGACCTCAGGCAGACTCTGCTCTACTTCGCAAGGGAGATCTTCGGAAAAGAAACTGAAATCAGGCTTCGGCCCTCTTATTTCCCATTCACAGAACCTTCGGCCGAAATGGATGTGAGCTGCAAGATCTGTCACGGGAAAGGCTGCAATGTTTGCAAATACACAGGCTGGCTTGAAATCCTGGGTTGCGGGATGGTGCATCCCAATGTCCTTGAAGCATGCAATATCGATAGCAAAAAATACACAGGCTTTGCCTTTGGCATGGGAATTGAGCGTCTTGCAATGCTGAAATACCAGGTTAACGATCTCCGTTTGTATTTTGAGAATGACATAAGGTTCCTCGATCAGTTTAAAACAGCTTTTTAGAGATTATTTGAGTAGACTAATCAGAAATGAAACAACAGGATATAATAGTCCCTTTATGCGGTAAATGTGCCCTCGAATCAGGATCACTGTTTCGTCATCTTACGCCTGATGAAACGCAGATGCTCAATTATCAAAAAGATTTCAGGCAGTATAAAAGAGGAGATATTCTTTACCAGGAAGGAAGCCGGATAAGTGGTTTCTATTGCATAAACGACGGTATAATCAAGGTTTTCAAAACCGGGTTTGATGGTAAAGAACAGATTATCAGATTTGCCAAGAAGGGTGATTTTATAGCATACAGGAGCGTTCTCAGCAATGAACCGGCCTGCACATCGGCCAAAGTTATAGAGGAGTGCAAGGTGTGTTTCATCCCTTCAGAGATCCTTATTCAGCTAAGCAAAGTTAATTCAACCTTTGCACTCGAACTTCTCAAGTTGGCCTGCCATGAGCTTGGGGAAGCAAACTCCTTTATAACCGACATAGCCCAGAAAACGGTAAGGGAAAGGCTTGCCGAGATCCTCATCCTTCTCGTCCAGGAATTTGGTCTGGACGAAAACAAATTTCTTAGGATCTCGCTTACACGCGAAGAGCTTGCCAACATCGTTGGAACTGCCACAGAATCAGTGATCAGACTGCTGTCTGAATTTAAGGCTGACAAGATGGTGGAGCTGAATGGCAGGAAGATCAAGATCCTTAATATAAAGGGACTGGAAAAAATCAGCAATGTGTTTAATTGATTTACCGGCAGAGACAAGGTAGGCCTTGTTTCTCCGCTAAAAAAGACTGCCGTTCATCGGTTTGCCGCATTGTTTGCCAAGGTGACGGTAGGCATGTTCTGTTGCTTCTCGGCCCCGTGGGGTCCGTTTAAGGAAGCCTTCCTTTATCAGGAACGGTTCATATACCTCCTCAATAGTGCCCCTGTCCTCTCCCACAGCTGTTGAAATGGTCGTCACTCCGACAGGCCCGCCTCCAAACTTATCTATTATGGCTGAGAGTATCCTGTTATCCATTTCATCGAGGCCATGCTGATCGATGTTAAGTGCAAGCAGGCTATACCTGGTGATCTCCAGGTCGATATGTCCTGAACCTTTAACCTGTGCAAAATCCCTGACTCTCCTTAGAAGAGCATTCGCAATCCTCGGCGTACCCCTGCTTCGCCGGGCAATTTCAATTGCGGCAAGGTCTTCAATATCCACATTAAGGATGCCAGCTGACCTTTTTACTATGCCTGTAAGAATATCGTGGTCATAATATTCCAGATGGAATTTGATTCCAAAGCGGGCCCTGAGCGGGCTGGTGAGCAATCCCGATCTTGTTGTGGCTCCGATTAGCGTGAAATTATTCAGTGAGAGCTGAACGCTCCTGGCGCTGGGACCCTTATCGATCATGATATCGATCTGGAAATCCTCCATTGCAGAATATAGGTATTCTTCAACAACGGGACTAAGCCTGTGGATCTCATCTATAAAGAGAACATCACCCTCCTGCAGGTTTGTGAGGATGCCTGCAAGGTCGCCGGGTTTGTCGAGCACCGGTCCGGAGGTTACTCTCAGGTTCACCTTAAGCTCGTTTGCAATTATATTTGCAAGGGTTGTTTTTCCAAGGCCGGGAGGGCCATGCAGAAGCACATGATCGAGGGATTCGCCTCTCTGCCGGGCTGCTGTGACAAAAACAACGAGATTTTCAAGCACCTGTTTCTGACCTTTGAAATCATCGAAGCTCAATGGCCGCAGCTGCTTTTCGAACTCCCTGTCGGTTAACGGGATTGACTCTTTCCTGAAGTTTAGGCCGTCATCCATAACGCAAAGTAAAGCTTATTTTATCAGCTTTACATCACTCTCTGGAAGTTTTATTCTGACGCCGTTAATGCTTACTTCGACATCGTTCTTGTAGGCAATGGCGAGTGTAACGGCACCTTCTTCATCATATTTTTTCCAGGTTTTATCCCTTATTCCCATATCGTAATTCTGCTCTTCCCTGAGACGGCCGTCATCATAATAATAACTTTGCTCACCATCGGGGTTTCCCTGGATAAACATGCCTTTGAACTTGAGTTTGCCATTGGGATACCATGCCTTCCAGAGGCCATCCTTCAGACCGGTTATAAAACTTCCCTCTTCCGTGTAGTCACCAGTATTGAACTTCCAGGGGCCATTCCTTTCACCGGCAAGATATTCTCCCTGGGCAAGTATTTTTCCATCCTCCGAGTATTCTATAAATCCACCTTCCCTTTCACCCTGGAAATATTCCTCTTCCCTCAGGAGGGCGCCGCTGTCATAATACCATTTCCAGATACCATCGGGCCTGCCGGCATTGAATGAGCCGGTCTGCACCAGCTTTGATGCATTATTATAGAACTTCCATGCTCCAGTTCTGCGGTTGTCTGTATATTGTCCTTCCGCTCTGACAGTGCCATCGGGATACAGATCCTTCCATTTACCGTTCATGTTTCCGGCTTCATCAACTATTCCTTCAGACAATTTCACCCCATTGTCGTTGTACCGGAATGCATTAATAACCTTTCCGTCAGGGCCGTATTGCCTGTGAACCCCCACCGGCACCTGTTTCCTGTAAGGTCCACTGTAGATCAGCTTACCTGCATCATCATATTTATTAACGATCTCTATTTCCGTCTCGTTATCCGCTTCTGCCTTCACAATTGCTCCTTTGTCGTAAAGGGTTGTAAGCACCAGGTTTCCTTTTTCATCGTACTCTTTGTAGTAGCCGTGAAGCAGATCGTCAGCGTAATTTGATTCGGTCTTAATCTTGCCGTCAGGATAAAATTCCTTCCATGGTCCCTGTTTCAGCTTTTTGGCATCAGTACGGTTTATCCTTTCCCTGCTAACCAGGAAATCGTTATGGTACTCGAGCAATGTTATTATGTTCCCGTTCCTGTCAAACTCTTTTGACAAACCCTCTTTTTTACCGTCATAGTAGGTTATTGTCTGCTGAATCTTTCCGTCGGGGTAAAATATAGTTGCCGTTCCTTCCTTCCGGTCGCCGGCAAACAACTCCTGAGACCAGAGGTATACTCCGGCAGAAGGATCTTTTTTGTATTTGTAGTACCAGCCGTTCTTTTTCCCGTAGAGATAATTGATCTTTTCACTTATATCACCGGTCTGATCGTTGAATATCCATACGCTGTCGAGAAGGTGGTTTGTTCTTTTTCCCTCAGACATCAGGATACCGGTGACATAATAGCTTTTCCAGTAACCTTCCGGTTTACCGTTTTTCATCATTCCCTGGCTCGACACTGTGCCATTCGGATATTTGTAAACAGTGTAACCGTCAGGAATTGAATTGCTTTGCTGTGCGTAGGCTGCAGCAGCACTTATGAGGTACACAGAAAGGAAAAAACAATGCTTTTTCATCTGTATGTGGTTTTCCTGGATCAGAGACCAAGTTTTTCAGAAATCTCCATCATTCTTCTTATCGGTTTCTGCGCTTTTTCAAGCACATCTACTCTTACATTAATTTCAGGCTCCTCATTGAGAAGACACTTGTAGATCTTTTCAATCGTAACAAGCTTCATGAAGCTGCATTCATTGCATCCGCAGGTTGAATCTTTCGGTGGTGCCGGTATAAATTCTTTGGCCGCATTTGCTTTCTTCATCTGGTGAATAATACCAGGCTCAGTGGCAATTATGTATGATGTTGCATCATCTTTTTTTGTAAAATTCAGCAGCGCCGCTGTGGATCCGATGAAGTCGGCAACCATTCTTATCGGAAGTTCACACTCTGGATGAACGATCAGCTTTGCACCCGGATGTTCCTTTTTGAGCTTAAGTATGGCTTCGAGTGAAAACTCCTCATGAACATGGCATGTGCCGTTCCAGATCACTATGTCCCTTCCTGTCTTATTCAGAACATAATTTCCAAGATTCCTGTCCGGTGCAAACACGAATTTTTCATCCTGGGGAAGTGATTCTATGATCTGTACAGCATTTGAGGAGGTGCAGATGATATCAGAAAGCGCTTTTATTTCAGCTGTTGTATTGACGTATGTTACAACAGTCCTGTCGGGATACTGATCCAGGAATTCCCTGAAATCATCGGGTTTGCATGAATCGGCGAGAGAGCAGCCTGCATTAAGGTCGGGAAGCAGCACTTTCTTTTCAGGTGAAAGGATCTTTGCAGTTTCTGCCATGAACTTAACCCCTGCAAAGACAATGATGTCGGCCGAATTGTCTGCTGCTTTCTGTGAAAGAGCCAGGCTGTCGCCAACAAAGTCGGCAATATCCTGGATGTCTCCTGTCTGGTAGTAATGAGCCAGGATGATTGCGTTCTTTTGTTCTTTCAGCTTCCTGATTTCTGATATATAATCGATTGTCACTTTATCCTTCATCTCAATATTCTGTTATAACCCGAAAGTAAACTTACACAAATAAGTCAATCCGAA
The DNA here is from genome assembly GCA_050259395.1 of Chloroflexota bacterium. Classification (GTDB taxonomy): domain Bacteria; phylum Bacteroidota; class Bacteroidia; order Bacteroidales; family VadinHA17; genus LD21. The sequence continues at coordinate 5,078 of JBLNAO010000352.1, read as the reverse complement.
ATTTGCTTTTGAACTGTCTTCAAGCTGGTCAACAACATTAAATATTCTTAATTTTAAATTAATTTAATCTTAAGATGGTATTAATAGCCTGTTAATTGTGTTTAAACAAAAATCAGATTTTCATTGGATATATCATCATCAAATCCGAACCAACAGCTTATTAACAATCCTAATATCACACGTGTTTTGAAAACCAGCTCTTTAGTAAAACAATTAACAAATGTTAAGATCATATTGTTGATACCAGTCTTAATGCAAAATTACGGCTTTCATCGTGTATTACCCGTTAATATCCGTATTTTCTTTTTCTGAAAACTATTCACCTTATGAACAAAAACCATTTTCGGACAGGTTAGTGTTGATAAAAACCAAGGGAAATAAATTTTAAAAGCAGGTTTTTCACATCGTTATTAACAGTGTTCGGGGAGAGTCTCTGTTCCGATGGAGGAAGCAGTCCAGAAATTTGCATGAAAATTAAAAAAAAGACATAAGAATATTTTTTTCTTTTATTATCTAATTGTGTTAATTTGCATTATCCGTTTAGTAATGATTTTTTTCAGGTAATATTTTGAAAAACAAAAAAATAGCAATTGTATCCGATCATGCGGGGTACTATCTTAAGGAGAAGATACTGGACTATCTTATCAGGGAAAAATACGATATAAAGGATCTTGGTCCGGATTCCGACGAACCAGTGGATTATCCGGATTTTGGGCATCCTTTCGCCAAAGCGGTATCGTCTGGTGAATTCGCCATGGGAATATCGATCTGCGGAACCGGCAATGGAATTAATATGGTGGTAAACAAGCATCCGGGGATCAGGAGTGCGCTCTGCTGGAATGAAGAAATCACGAGGCTTGCAAGGGCTCACAACGACGCAAACGTTTGTGCCATTCCCGGCAGGTTCATCTCGGAATCAGAGGCATACCTTATAGTTAAGACATTCCTGATCACTTCCTTTGAAGGAGGACGGCATAAGAGGAGGATTGACAAGATCTCACCAAAACTATATTGACATGCTATCCAATTCATGCAGGTACGGGATCAGGGCAGTTATTTACCTTGCTACTCAGCCGAAGAATGCCGGGAAAACCGGTATAAAGCAGATCAGCAATGATCTCGACCTGCCGACGCCATTCCTGGCCAAAATACTCCAGGATCTTGCCAAACAGAAAATTCTTCTTTCAAGCAAAGGACCTCATGGAGGCTTTTCGCTTATGAAGGATCCCCGCAAGATAAAAGTGATCGATATAGTGAAAGCTATAGACGGAGAGGAGTTCTTTACAAGCTGCATCATTCACAATGGCCCATGCGGAGGGAAGAGGCATAAACGCAAGTACTGTGCACTTCATAATGAATACGATAAAATACGGCATGACATCAAGATGATGTTCAGGAAAAAAACAATTCAGGATCTCGTCGAGACATCCGAAAGTTCAAAGCTCATTGCAATCTGACAGGCCTGTTGCGGTACTTAATGCCAAGATTCCAGATAATAATGGCAACAACTATCCCCCCAAGATCTGCCAGGGCATCAAAAAAGCTTGCTGAGCGGCTAACAGTGAACGACTGAAGCACCTCAATAAGAATGCCGTACATGAGAGGAAAAAGAGCAGCGACAAGAATCTGTTTGTTTCCAGGGATGTTTTTCCTGTGCTCTATAAGGATTGTAAACATCAGCGTGAAATACATCCCGAAGTGTACGATCTTGTCAAAATAAGGGATTGTAAATAATTGAACAGGCTCAAAAGTGTCGGAGCTCGCCATGCTCAGGTAGAAAATGCCTGCAGAGACAAGTATCGTAAACAGGTTTTTTCTGATCATTTTTGTAATTTGAAGCAAATAAAGGAATATTATGGGGATTTTTTCATAATTTAACTCTGAGTGTTGTTCTCCTATGGCAGGAATATACATACATATACCTTTTTGTAAAAAACTCTGTTTTTACTGCGACTTTTATCATATAATCGCACCCGGCGATACATCGGGATTTACTGAAGCCCTCCTTAAAGAGATCATGCTTAGGAGAGAATACCTTGGCAATCAGCAGGTGAGCACTGTTTATTTCGGCGGGGGAACACCGTCGGTTTTTTCGGTGAAAGAGCTCGATTCAATACTTACCGCCATAAAAAGGGAATTCAGTGTTGAGGAAGGAAGTGAAATCACCGTGGAGCTGAATCCGGATGATGTCACGCCGGAATACTTGCGCGGGTTACATGATACCGGATTCAACAGGATCAGTCTCGGGATACAATCCTGGAAGGACGAAGACCTGAAATTTCTTAACAGGCGGCACGATGCCGGAAAGGCTGGAAAAGCCCTGTCCGATTGTTTCTCTGAAGGTTTCAGCAACATCTCGATCGATCTTATTTACGGGATACCCGGTATGAAACCGGAGCACTGGATATCGAACCTCGATATCTCATTTTCATACGACATTAAGCATCTTTCGGCATATCATCTCACTATCGAGAAAGGAACCGTGTTCGGGAAGATGGCTGAAAGAGGGCATCTTACCGAAATTGATGAGGAAACAAGCTCGCAACTCTTCAATATATTGATAAACAAAGCCGAAGAAGCCGGGTTTATCCAGTATGAAATTTCAAATTTCGGGAAGCCAGGTTATTTTTCCCGCCACAATTCCAACTACTGGCGGCAGGTAAGCTATCTCGGGCTGGGACCTTCAGCTCATTCATTCAACGGTTTTTCACGACAGTGGAACAAAAGCGATATCAAAAGTTACATTAAGGCAATGAAGAATGAGGCGCCAGATTTTGAAAGCGAGGAGCTCGACAACAGGACAAGGTTCAACGAGTACATTATGACATCCCTCAGGACCATGTGGGGCATCGATCTCGAATATGTTGAAAAGGCTTTCGAGAAGGAGGGACATGACTATGTAGTTAACATGTCCTCCAGGTACCGGGAGTATGGTCTGATGAAGCTCGAAAAAAATACCCTGATCCTTACGAACCAGGGTAAAATGATATCGGACAATATTATTTCGGACTTTATGATGCCTGATAACGGCTGACCTACTTTGTTATGGCAAAGGATGTTTGACCGATAAGGTTATTATCCATATAAAGTTCAGCTTTATAATTTCCAACGATAAAATCGCCGTTATTGTCAACGAAGATGCACATATCTATATCTTCGTTCATGTATTCTACCTGGCGGACAGCCGAGTAAACAAGCTGGTTAGCCTGGAATTCGAACAGGTTATCCGCGCTTGTACTGATAACGAGGGAGTCGGGTCTGAGGATCCTGAGGTATACATTCTTTGTGCCGGCTGAGGCTATCGGGTTTGCGCGCAACATGAAGCAGATTCGAAGCTTGGCGAGATAATTAAGCCTTTTCGTATCCTTGCCGTTTTTATTCTGCATAGTTGCAACAACATCGGTAGCCATCACGACCGAGGCGACTTCAACCTTTGAATTAAGATTCTCCCGGGCTTGTGAAAGTTCCGTGTTAATATTCCTCATTTCATCCACCTGGGCCCGGATTTCGGTATTTTCCTGGAAAAGAGCCTTGTTCCTGGTGTTAAGGGAATCGATCTGAACAATATAACTCTTCATTATATCCCTCATTGTGGTTATCTCGGACTTGTATCTCTTGATGAGCTGAACGTTGGAAGCATTTACTTTGAGAAGATCAACAATCCTCTGCCTCTCTTTTACCAGGCCCGCGTTGAGGGTATCATTGTTTGTCTTCATCGTGTCATAGGCATGGACCATGCCCCGCAGTTCATTTGCCAGTGAATCTTTTTCTTCGGTCAAAGCAGTTTCCATCTCAACTCTCTTGTGCCGTTGGTCGAAATACATGAATATCAGGAATATGAGCAATACCCCGAGAATAACCGACATTGCAATCATCCCGACAGGCGTTTTGCCGTTTCCCGATTCTTTTCCTGTGTAATTGTCACTGGTTGCCATACATTATTGTTTAATGATTAATAATACAAAATTAATAATTAGCTCCTTAAGTAGTAACGTGTGTTGCGTTTAGGCAACGAGATAGCGGAAAGGCTAAAGATCAGTTGCCGGACGCAGAAAGTTCCCTGATCAAAGGTTTTGTTAATATAAGTGTAAACAATCAAATAAAACCTTTGTTGATCAGAAAACTTGCTTTTTTTACATTTATTTTGTCAATCCTTACAAAATTTAATCATGAAATACGCCGGAGCTCATGTAAGCATTGCCGGAGGGGTTGAAAATGCTCCGATAAATGCGTCCAAAATCGGGGCAAGAGCCTTTGCTATGTTCACCAGGAACCAGAGACAATGGGCTTCAAAGCCTCTTACGACCGAGTGCATTAAAAAATTCCGCGACAGTTGTGAAAAATTAGGTTATGCTCCGAACCGGATTTTGCCTCATGACAGCTACCTGATAAATATAGGCAATCCCGGGGAAGGAATCCTTAGAAAATCGAGAGAGGCATTTTACGATGAGCTGAAAAGGTGCGAGCTTCTCGGACTCGACAGGCTGAATTTTCATCCGGGAAGCCATCTGAACCTGATAAGCACCGAAGAATGCATGAAGGCCATTGCCACTTCGATCAACATGGCTCTTGACAAAACCAAAGGTGTCGCTGCCGTCATTGAAAACACATCGGGACAGGGCTCCAACCTGGGATACACCTTCGAGCAGCTCAGGTTCATAATCGACAATATTGAAGACCGTGACAGGGCAGGGGTGTGCATCGACACATGTCATACTTTCACGGCTGGTTATGATATAAAAACACGGGAAGGCTTTGAGAATACATTCAGGGAGTTTGAAAGGATCGTCGGTCTCGAATATCTTAAAGGAATGCACCTCAACGATTCAAAGAAAGGCATGGGGTCAAAGGTCGACAGGCATGAGAATATCGGGCTTGGAATGATTGGAGAGGACACCTTCAGAATGATAATGAATGATCCGAGATTCGACAACATACCCCTCATCCTTGAAACTCCGGATGAAACCAAATGGGAGGAAGAAATAAAGAGGCTGTATTCTTTTATGGGGCAGGGATAAAGCCATCTTGTCAGTTTCAGGCTTCGCAAGCTCCGGCTTTCTAAAAAATCGGAAGAATCA
>JBLNAO010000351.1:0-4487 GCA_050259395.1 Chloroflexota bacterium | reverse complement strand
AGCATTCGGGCGAATACTTCAAAGGCACAAGCAATGTGTACCTTGCAATGAAGCATGATCTCTACCCGATTGGCACCCATCCGCATGAATGGTTCATGTTCCACGGGGCAGAATTCGGATATAGGTCTGCCAACGAAAAAGCGCTGGATGCGTGGGTCGAAGTCTATAATGGCTACCTCGGAACAGCTTTGAGCGACACCTACACAACCGACAATTTCTTTGCAAGCTTCTCGACACTTCATGCAAAACTGTTCGACGGCATCCGACAGGACAGCGGTGATCCTCTGCTTTTTACAGACAGGGCCGTTGAATTTTATCTAAATAACCGGACCGATCCAACAACAAAAACCATTGTCTTCAGCGATGCGCTGAACATGGAAAAGATCAGCAAAATACGGGATCATGTGAAGGGAAGAATTCATGATGTCTACGGGATAGGCACATACCTTTCGAACGATACAGGAGTCAAGCCTCTGAACATTGTTATTAAATTAACAGGCTCCAAAATCAGGCCTTCGGATAAATATCATCCAACGGTGAAGCTCTCTGACGATCCAGGTAAATATGTCGGTGATACCGAAGAAATAGATCTTTGCCTGAGACTTCTGAAGCTAAGATGAAATAAAATCAGTTGAAAGAGAAATAAAAATTACACAGAGGACCACAGAGGATCACGGAGAACCACAGAGCAGATTTGTGCTCTCTGTGCAACTCTGTGACTTCTCTGTGCACCTCTGTGTAATAAAAGCATCAGGAATATTATAAAGATTTCAGAGTGTACACCTCCCCTGCCCTGGTTTCCAGATCATACAGAACCGTTGCGGGAATTACCGGTTTCTTCAGCTTCGCCTCCTTTGATATTATTGGAGAAGGTATTTTTTCAACCGAATAAAAAGGATTATCGTTGACGCCTTTGGCTGTTGTGAGGCTTCCTTTGTCCACACTGACGACATTTGGTAGGCGTAGCCTGCAGTTCCCCCCAAGATTGGATTTTATAACTGCCTCCTTCAGTTTACCGTTCTCCCATTCCATGCTCACTATTTCAAACCCTCCGCGTGCTCTAAGTCCTGACACACTCCCTTTATTCCAGTCATCCGGAAGAGCCGGCAGAAGGTGAAGCGCTCCATCGTGGCTTTGAACGAGCATTTCCGCAATACCTGCTGCGCACCCAAAATTTCCGTCGATCTGGAAAGGCGGATGTGCGTCGAAGAGGTTGGGATATGTCCCTCCACCACCCATTGTACCGCCCTTTTTAGCGGGAGTAAGCTGGTTCCTTATCATTTTGTAAGCGTGGTTGCCATCGAGAAAACGGGCCCAAAAATTAACTTTCCAAGCCATGCTCCAGCCGGTGCCGCCATCACCCCTGTAAACAAGCGAATTCATTGCAGCATCGAAAAGCTCAGGTGTTCTGTAAGCCGAAATCTGTTTGCCGGGATAAAGGCCGAACAAATGCGATACATGCCTGTGCTGGTCCTGAGGGTTATCGAGATCCTGCATCCATTCCTGCAGCTGTGAATAACGGCCAACCTGCATCGGGGGCAGACGCTTTCTTGCAGCCTTCACCTTTGCTATAAATTCTTTATCAGCTCCCAGCACACCGGCAGCATTGATCGTATAAGTGAAAAGATCAAAAAGTATCTGGTTGTCCATCGTGACTCCCGCTGCAAGAGATACGGCGTCCTTCATTCCCGGAAGATTAGGCCTGTTTTCAGGAGACATCGAAGGAGAAACAACGAGCCACTTATGTGTTGGCTCTTCCGTAAGAAAATCAAGATAGAACTGTGCCGAACCTTTAAGTGCAGGATAAACCTTTTCAAGATAACTCCTGTCACCACTGAACAGGTATTTTTCCCAAAGGTGCTGGCTGAGCCATGCTCCGCCCATTGGCCACATGGCTGAGCTGATCCTGTCGACCGGGCCGGTAATCCTCCACAGGTCGGTGTTATGGTGGGCCACCCACCCTCCTGATCCGTACATGACCTTTGCCGTTTCAGCTCCCGTTACGGAGAGCTCATTAACCATTTTAACAAGCGGCTCATGCATCTCAGCAAGGTTTGTGACCTCGGCTGGCCAATAGTTCATCTCCGTGTTAATATTAATTGTGTATTTGCTGTCCCAGCTCGGATCCATCCTGTCGTTCCATATACCTTGAAGCGTTGCGGGCTGTCCGCCCGGCTGTGATGAAGAGATAAGAAGGTACCTGTTGAACTGGAAATACAGGGCTGCCAGTTGCGGATCGTTCCCGGTTGCGAAGTCACGAAGCCTCACATCGGTCGGATTCTTAACCGAGTCTGTCGTTCCCAGATCGAGCTTCACCCTGTTGAAATAACTGCCATATGAAGAAACATGATTGCTTAGAATCTCATCATATTTCCTGGCGCTTGCCTCTTCAAGAAACTTTGCTGCTTTCTCCGATTCATCACCGCTTACATCGTCATATCTGATGTAATTTGTCGCAATCGAGATGAAGAGAGTGGCAGTATCGGCATCAGTTACAACAAGCCGATCCTTTTCATTGAAAACAGAGCCACCCTGCTGTTCAGCCCTGGTAATAGCCCTGAATCTCACTTTGCTTGGAACCCCTTCATGATCGCTTGTCTTGCCTGCTAAAACTAAATTATTTCCTTCGACATGGATCTCAGATTGCTTATGTGGACATGCGGCCCCGACAGTGAAGCTCAGCTGTCCCGGTTCACTCGCGGTAAGCCTCACAACAATAACCTGGTCGGGGATTGATGAAAAAACCGAGCGTGTGTATTTTACGCCTTTGTATAAATATGAAGTGGTGGCAACCGCATCATCAAGATTCAACTCACGCCTGTAATACTTAATACCTGCCGAATCATGTCCCGGGAAAGAAATCAAAATGTTGCCGACCGGCTGAAGTTTCATACCATGATTCTTCTTGGATTCAACTTTTTCCGTTGCCAGCTTGCTGGCTTCTGCATTTTTCCCGTCGAAAATAAGTCTGCGTATCTCCGGCAGGGCTTCAAGTGCATCAGGATTGTCATTCCTGTTGGGACCGCCGCTCCATACTGTCGATTCATTAAGTTGAAGTATGTCGGTTTCAACGTTCCCGTAAACCATTGCGGCAAGCCTGCCATTACCTATGGGCAAGGCTGCCTCCCAGATTTTCCCTGCTGGTTTGTTGTACCATAGCGTTAATCCGTGACTTAGTTTTTCAACACGTTCCATGATCTCGAGGCACATTCTGCTGTTGTGGTAAGGACAGACCCAGAAACCTCCTTTATCTCCTCTTCCAGGAGTTCCGTCTTCATTTACAGAGGTGTACCATCCTCCGTTTTTATGGTCGACAAAATACTCATCTGTATAATCCCAGTTTCTTATTGCAAAATCTAGGTATTTTTGATTTCCTGTAAGCTCGTATGCATTCACATATCCGACAACTGTCTCAACCTGCGGCCACCAGCTCCGGGTCCTCCTGACTTCGCCTGTGGCATTGTCTTTTTCGTCTATCATGCTGCCGTCGGGTTGCAAACCCTCTGAAGCAGCATCTGCAATCCTTAATGCTGCATCCTGAACCTTATTCATCAGCTCAGGTTCATTCACAAGGCCGGCAGCTTCGCACAACAGCCATGAAGCCTCTATATCGTGCCCGTAAGAATCTATCGATGAAGTGGTATTCCAATCCCTGCTTAGAAAATTTATCAGGTGAAATGAATTCTTATCAATTATTTTATTGAGAAAGATCTCAACCATGTTCACCACCCTGCCTCTTAGCTTCTCCTCGGGCCATACGCGGTAAAGGTTTGCGTATGCTTCCATCAGGTGAAGAGAAGTATTCATCGTTTTTTCGTCTGCATCCGATTTTTCACCAATAAGCCTGTCGCGTGATCTTTTCCAGTCGCGGGTGAACACCTCAAAATAGCCATTATACTCCTGGTCATATGCATATTTCTCGAAGCATTCGAAGATGCTTTTTGCTGCATCCAGAGCCTCTTTGTCTCCTGTTGCCCTGGCATATTCGGCCAGGCCATAGATGAAAAATGACTGCGTATAAGTCTGCTTCCGTGTATCCGAAGGTTCCCCTGTAAATTTTACAGTCCGGTAAGCTCCGCCATATTGCTTGTCGATGAAATGTGCAAGGATATAGTCTTTAGCCCTTTTTGCCAGCCTCAGGTAAGCAGTATCACCTGTTACCCTGAATGCTGCCGAGTATGTCCAGAGTATCCTGGCGTTGAGAATTCCGCCTTTGTCCTCTTCCGGGAATACCTGATCATTTACGTTGATACGGCCGTAAAAGCCGCCGTTTCCGGCATCTACCATCTTTTCAGTCCAGTAAGGGAGTATGTTCCCGGTGAGATTGACTTCGAGCTCGTCCCGTAACTTCAGCAGTTTCTGATGCTCTGTCTGGGAGAATAATGAAGATGCAACCAGGAATGAAACAAGAAATGCAAGGGTTCTTTTCATCTTGAGGAATTTAGAAGATGCAAAATAGGAAAGATTTTGGAAATTCGGTAAAACCA
>JBLNAO010000350.1:0-4428 GCA_050259395.1 Chloroflexota bacterium | reverse complement strand
TGTTTAATATTTAACAATAAACTTTTTTATCTTTGTTAAAAATGGCCTGTATGGATGCCGATCTGGATATTATCCTTAAGAAATACAAATCCGGAAAAAGAGAGGAGCTTATCCCTCTTTTACAGGAGATCCAATCTGTTAAAGGTTATATTTCCGAGGAGGCAATTGTAAAAATTGGCGGCTTCCTGGGGCTGAGCACAACCAAAATATACGGTCTCGCCACTTTCTATGACAAATTCAGATTCTTTCCCGCAGGAAAGATCCGAATCAAGGTTTGTCATGGCACATCATGCTTCCTGAATGGTTCGCAGTCAGTGATAAACAAGCTTAAGGAGGAGACGGCAATACAGCCCGGACAGACAACCCGCGACGGTTTGGTCAGCTATGAGATAGTTTCATGCATGGGGGGCTGCATCAACGGTCCGGTTATGAGCATCAATGAAGAGTTCCATGCACGCGTCAATGCTGCTCAGGTACCCGAGTTGATAAAAAGGCTGAAGTATATTATCGAAAACGACTGATGCGGGATGGAAGATATCAAGACATTTCTGACTGAAAAAGTGCTCCTCTTAGAAGCAGACACGCTGCCCGCCGAGACAGAGAAATCGCTGCAGCGAATAAGGAAAGAACGTCCTGATCATCCCGTAATTTATGTTTCGTCCGGTACAAGCAGCATAGTGGCCGGATCGCTCCGGACGCTTGCGGCGATTTCAAATTATATAAGCGAAAACTCACAGAATGCCTCGGTTGCATCTGTAGGTTGTTCCGCCCCTGCCAATTTCGAACCGCTTGTCTGCATTCATCTTCCGGGAAAGAACAAGCTGTATTTCAGGAATATTACAGAAGAGAAAGTTGAACCCCTTCTGAACGGTGTTTTTCATAATGACATCAGCGATGAAGATCTTGCAGGGCAGGCGGGCACAAAAGGATTCGGGCTTTGGCCGGGAATTCCTTTCCTGGATGAGCATCCATGGTTTGCAAAACAGAAAAGGGTGCTCCTGGGAAACTGCGGTTGTTACGATCCTGAGAGTGTTGAGGAATATATCGCACGTGGTGGTTACCGTTCTTACATCAAGGCCATCAAACACTATACCTTTGAGGAGGTTTGCGACATAATAGAGCGCAGCGGGTTGAGGGGAAGGAGCGGAGGCGGATACCCAACCGGGTTGAAATGGAAACATGCGCTCAACACGCCGGCAAACAACAGGTATCTCATCTGCAACGCACGCGAGAGCGATCCTGGCGCATTTACCGACCGGACAGTCCTCGAAAGTGATCCTCACCGTCTCATCGAAGGCATTGCAATCAGCTCTTATGCAATTGGTGCGTCAAACGCAATTATTTTTCTTCGCAGTGAATCCGACCATGCAAGCACAAGGCTCCAGAGGGCAATCGACAAGGCAAGGGAATACGGGCTCATCGGACATAACATCTTTTCAAGCGGCTACAACCTCGATATCATGATAAGGAGGGAACCGGGAGCATTCGTATGCGGTGAGGAAACAGCCCTCATCAACACTCTCGAGGGCAAACGCGGAATGCCACAGATCAAGCCTCCATACCCGACAACTGCAGGTCTGTTCGGTAAACCCACCGTGATCAACAATGTGGAAACACTTATGAATGTGCCGCTTATCATGCAGAATGGTCCCGAGTGGTTCAGAACACTTGGAACACCGGAGAGCCCGGGCACAAAATTGTTTGCTGTGGCGGGAAAAGGAAGATTGTCTGGAGTTGTTGAGGTGGAAATGGGGACCCCTGTAAGAACCATAATTGAAGATATAGCAGGCGGGATCCGTGATGGAAGAGAATTCAAGGCTGTCCAGCTCGGAGGAGCCTCAGGATCATTCATCACACCTGAGAATCTCGATCTTCCAATAGATTTCGACAAGCTCAGGGAGTATGGCATAGGCATGGGTGCGGGAGGGTTCGTGATAATAGACGAGAACACCTGCATGGTGGACATGGTGAGGTATTATATGGAATTCATCAGGAAGGAGAGCTGCGGAAAATGCATCCCTTGCCGCGAAGGCACAGGCAGGATGCTCGAGATACTGGAGAGTGTTATCCGCAAACCTGTAAATGAAGAATCAGGGACCACGCTCGAACGATTCAAAGGCGTGATGCAGCTCGAAACGATAGCTTCAGTGATGAAGGACACATCGCTTTGCGGACTCGGTCAGACTGCCCCCAATCCGTTTATCAGCGCTCTCCGGAATTTCAGGGATGAGTTCGAGGAACATATATTCGACAGGAAGTGCCGTGCCAATGTATGCAGGGGTTTGAGGATCCTCTCGATCGATGTTGAAAAATGCACAGGCTGCACGGCATGTGCCTCAAAATGCCCGGTGAATGCAATTTACGGAACAAGGCTTCAGCCTTTCTTTATCGTCGAGGACAAATGCACCGGTTGCGGCATCTGTTTCGACATTTGTAAGTTCAGCGCAATAACAGTAAGGTAGCGAATATGCTTTTCACTATACAGGTAAATAACAAAAAAATAAAGGCTGAGAAAGGGGAAACAATACTGTCGGCTCTGAACCGCAACGGCATAAAGATCCCTACACTTTGCAGGATGAAGGAATTCACCCCCACCGGTGCATGCAGGATGTGCGTCGTTGAGGTTGAAGGCCGCGACAGGCTGGTAACCGCCTGTTCGCAACCGGTAGAGGAATGGATGAAGATCCGCACCCATTCTCCGAGGGTGATCACTGCAAGAAAGACCATCGTCGAGCTGCTTCTCTCAAATCACCCCGACAATTGCCTGTATTGCGACAGGAACCTGAGCTGCGAGCTTCAGCGCCTGGCCGAGGAGCTAAACATCCGGGAACGGCGCATCCCCTCGAGGAAGATCAAAATGAGGCTCGACCAGTCCAGCCCTGCAATAGTCAGGGAGCTTTCAAAATGCATACTGTGCGGCCGTTGCGTAAGGGTATGTGAAGAGGTGATAACGGCCAATTCATTGGATTTCATAAATAAAGGCAGGGATACGCATGTCGGAGCAGCGCTTGACAAGGATTTCAACTTCTCGAGCTGTGTTCATTGCGGACAATGCGTGCTTACATGTCCCACCGGAGCGCTTCATGAGAAACATAATATAACGGAAGTCCAGGATTATCTCAACAAATCCGGGATAATCAAAGTAATCCAGTATACGTCAATGGTGGTCTATGGGATTGCCGAGGAGCTGGGCATGAAGTACACCCGCGATTTTGACAAGGTGCTTAATGCCATACTCCGGAAGATCGGCTTCGACAAGATATTCAAGACCGGCACGGGCACAGACATCTGCATCTCTGAGATAACAGGCCAGCTTTCTGAAAAGCTGGCAAAGCCTGACGACAAGCCTGTTTACGTTTCTGCCTGTCCGTCATGGATTAAGTATGCTGAACAGTTCATGCCCGCTCTGATTCCCCAGCTTTCCACTGTGAAGTCACCCCAGCAGATCACAGGTGCACTTATCAAGACGGTTGTTGCAGACCAGCTCAAAGCCAAACCGGAAGAAATCTTTTCGGTTTCGGCTACACCGTGCATGGCTATGAAATATGAGGCCAGGCGTGACGGAATGACAAGGAAAGGCTTAAGCGACGTCGATTCGGTGCTCACCGTCAGGGAGCTCGCCAGGCTTATAAGACTTTACGGTATCGACACAAGTAATATCGATCCGGAGCCCGCTGACGAGCCTATGGCCGGAAGAAGCTCTTCAGCCATTATGGCCGAGGTCTCAGGTGGTATTACAGAAAGCGTTTTAAGGCTTCTGTGCTTCAGGAAAACCGGCAAAGAGCCCGACAAACAGGTGTTTAAGAAGCTCAGAGCATCAGGTAATTTCAGGGAAATAACATTCGCTGTCGGGGATGTTGAAATAACTGCAGCAGTTGTCGACGGTCTGACCGGGCTCGAAAAACTTAAAGCCGCATTGGCTGCCGGCAGAAAATACCACCTGGTGGAAGTGATGACATGTCCGGGAGGATGCGTCCATGGTGCAGGCCTTCCTTTCAGCCCTTCGAAGGATGAAATCAAAAACAGGGCAAAGCTTGTCTATCAGTCAAATGAGACGGAGGCGATTAACCTTCCCTGCAAGTCTCCTTCGTGCATCAATATTTATGAAAAGCTTGTTTTAGATAAAAAAATCTTCTATACGCATTTCGAAAAGCGGAACGTATTGTTATGATCAAAAATTACCCACAGGATGCTTGTCTACACAATTAAAGAGCTCTGCCGCACCTGTTACACATGTGTGAGGGAATGTCCAGCAAAGGCAATCAAGATAGTGGGTGGTCAGGCTGAGGTTATTGACGAAAGATGCATCGCATGCGGCAACTGCACGAAGGTGTGCAGCCAGGGAGCGAAAGTATTTCTCAATACAACCGACAGGGTTGTGAAGTTGCTTGAGGGAGGATCACCGAAAGCTGCAATAGTAGCCCCGAG
>JBLNAO010000349.1:0-3583 GCA_050259395.1 Chloroflexota bacterium | reverse complement strand
ATATTCGTCCTTTTCCTTTTTTCCGGAAGTGCTTCAGCTTTCTCAGGTGAACCGCAGGCAGACACACGCAGGGAGATCAGCCGGGATGGCATTACCTGGATATTCGATAAGCCGGTAAAGTGCGGCCGTTTCATAACAGGCGACTGGTGGGTGATCGGTCCCGTAACTATCGTCAGTGTTACCCCACGCCCCGGGCCGGTGACAATCGACAGGAACAAGGCTGTCCTGAACAGGTGGGGTGATACCAGCGTAAAAACAGACACTGCCATGCGCAACGGTTCCATGATAGTGCTTAAAGCCGGGTACACGCAGGGCTATGACTCAAGGAATGCCTCATGGAACAGTAAAGATAACATAAGATTCCCGCTGGTCCTCGAACCTGACAGGTCACTTGTTTCGACAATCAGCAATGACACTCTCCCGGTTCCGAACTTCTGCAGTAACATCATGTGGGATAATGAAAAGCTGGTGCGCGTCACACTTAATACAGCTGCCGTGCTGACATGCCTGAAGGAAGTGCCTCCTGCCGATGCTTTCAGACCTCCTTTTACAGGGACTCAGAAGCCTCTGTTCAGGGCAGGCGATATTCGCTGGGAGCTTCTTCCACGGCTGGAGCCTGCAGGCGATGTGCCGTCGTGGGAGGAGTTTGAGGGATATTTCTCACGCTGCTGGCCTGACCACCTTCTTAGCTGGGAACAACAGGAGCTGGTGCCCAATAATAACATGCCCAACTATGGAAGAGAACATGCCAGGGTTATTTCAATTGCCAGCCTGATGCTTATGCTCGATATTCCACGGGAGCGGAAAGAGAAGCTTGCAATCGGGATGATACAGCATGGCATTGATCTTTATGGCACTGCTATGAACGGCGGTTACTGGAATGAAGGAGGAGGTCACTCGAGCGGAAGAAAATGGCCAATACTCTTTGCTGCCCTGATGCTGGGTGACAGCAGCCTCAATAATTTACCACGGGCTGCGATTTTCCAGGAAGACACCCAGACATATTACGGACATGGATGGTTCGGCCAGGCTGTCCTGTGGCAGATGATCTTCCATCACGGGCGTCGTGACACATACGAGGAAAAGCATCCCTCGCAATGGGAGCAGTGGGACAGGACATCCGAAAGCTACCGTACCTGTTGTACCTCCAGCTCCTGGATCGGAATGGCTCTTGCGGCAAGATATATGAAAGCCGTGAAAGCGTGGGGACATGACGCTTTCTTTGATTATGCCGACAGATGGATGCGTGAAGACGATCCCTATGCTGCTGCCAGGGGGAATATAAAGAGGCCCTCGCAGGAAACGACAACATTCGACCCTTTTGTCACATCTATGTGGAAAAAGTACCGTGCGCTTGCACCCGACCAGGAATATTGCGGCAGGAACTTCAAATTCGTCTGGACAGGTGATGACAGATGGATGTGGGAGCCGAATTGAGATGCCCGATTACCGAATACCTATTGTTCCGCGTACTCTGCCTGGGAGGCAATGAGCGCCCGTAGGGCATAAATAACATCCCCGAACAAGAATCCCTTAAACGTGTTTCAGTAGTGACATAAATCACCGAAACAAAATGCAGACAATAATAGGATCAGGAGGGGCAATCGGCGTGCCCCTGGCAAAAGAATTAAACCATTATACAGGTAAAGTGCGCCTGGTCAGCCGTAATCCCGTAAGGGTAAACGATTCCGACGAGCTCTTCCCTCTCGATGTCACAGATTATGACCGGCTGAATGATGCAATAGCCGGCAGCGAAGTCGTTTACGTGACAATCGGATTCAAATATGACCTGAAAGTCTGGCAGGACGTCTGGCCGGCATTTATGAGGGCTGTCATTGATTCGTGTGTCAGAAACAAATCAAAGCTTGTATTCTTTGACAATGTTTACATGTACGGCAAACAAGTAATTCCATTCATGACAGAAGAATCGGTTATCAACCCTCCCAGCCGCAAAGGTGAGGTAAGGAAAACCATTCATGAAAATATCATGAATGAAATCAATAATGGGAAACTCGAAGCTCTGATAGCGAGATCGGCAGATTTTTACGGCCCCTTTTTACGCGGCAGCATGCTGGGTGAAATGGTGATCAGTAACTTGCTGAAAAACAAAGCTCCCATGGCATTCGGGAATATAGACAAAATCCATACATACACCTTTACCCCGGATGCAGGTAAGGCCGTGGCCGTGCTCGGGAACACGCCTGATGCATTCGGACAGGTATGGCATCTTCCCACAACAAAGGACAGGCTTACGAACAGGCAGTGGATCACCCTGATTGCCGGTGAATTGAATAAAAAATCAAAAATCAGGGTCGTGCCTGAATGGGTGGTGCGTGCAATGGGAGTATTCATCCCTCTGATGAGGGAGTTTCCGGAAATGATGTACCAGTATGAATCTGATTATATTTTCGACAGCAGTAAATTCGAGAGGAGATTCAACATAAAAGCAACTTCCCCCTCAGCCGGAGTGAAAATGACTTTGAAGCAACTCTAACGCACTCCAGCGCACTCCTCCAACTTATTCAGCTTTCTGGTGGACCGGCACACTGGAAACATATGCTCACTTTCCAAGCAGCTCTTTCAGGCGCTGAAAATCGTCCATCTCCAGAGACTCCTCGAATCTTACGGAGTGGTAGCTTATGCTGTTCTTAGACAGGTATTCATCACATAGTCTCCTGAGATATTCTTTATTCTGAACGGCCCTGAAATATATTATCTGTATCGCTGATTTTGGAAGATCTTTATTCCAGTAATCCGGGTTGACTTTCATGATCCGCGGAAAGAGATTGTCCTGTCCTCCGAAGCCGGGCTTGTTTGTAACCCTTGCTATTCCACCCCCGAAATAAGCTGGCTTGTTCCGGTCCGTTACCGGGATCTCCGCATATTCTTTATCTATAAATTCCTTCTGCATTTTGGCCGAAAGTTCATCACTCTCTTTTTTCAGCTCCTCGTAAGCACAGGCAAAAGCTTCATCGACAGTAACCGGAACCCAGTAATCGGGACGTGAAGGATCGTAGATAATGAATATCTCACCATCATAAAGATCTATACCCGGGGCAAGAGTCTTCTTATCGAGGGGAACTGTGAAGAACCCGCTTACAACATCCTTTTTCGGTGCGTTGAAGTCATAACCCCAGGGAACGATAGTATTAATATAAAATGAAACATTAGGCGGTTCGATAGTATTAAACTTTACTTCCCCTGCCCTATTGCGGAAGAAAGAGCAGAACTCGAAGGCAATCCTTACGGGCAGACCATATTGTTCCTTGTATTTGCACATAGATACTGTATGTATCCTTGCCCTTCCGTTAAAGCCTTTTATATCTGACAAGACGGGATTCAGCCGCATCGTTGCAACAAGATCCTTAATTCTCTTCAGGTTCGATTCTATCTCTGCCTTTGAGAATCCGCATTCAGACATCGTGTAATCTGTCCTTGAAAGTATTTCGAAAGTTCCGGGCTTATCAGTCACCAGTGGCAATTCCTGGGCTAAAAGGGAAGTTGATACAAGCAGGAGGAGTGCGAAAATGAAAGATTTCATTTGCAAACGGGTTAGTTTCAGTGGTACTAATGTATGAAAAAT
>JBLNAO010000348.1:0-8453 GCA_050259395.1 Chloroflexota bacterium | reverse complement strand
GCTGATTCAAACACAGCCTGGCAAAGTTTACCTTTAACAAAATAAGTATTTGCCCAATTCATTGTTTTTTCATTTGTCATGGCCTGGTCAATAGCTTCCTTTGCCTTGTCAAGCATGCCCTGGTCAATGAAGCTCTGAGCAGCGGTCACCTTTCCTTTCTGGGCCATGGTTGTAACTGAAATACTGATAACTGCGATAAGCAGGAAAAACTTTTTCATGATTATTATTTTATTAAATTGTTCTTTAAAAATCCCACAAATTTATAATTTTAGTTACTAATCATCAAATTCTTTGCCATTTTCTTCTCCTGCGGTATCATCAGTGTCAGGAGTGTTTTCCTCGAAGTCTTTCAGGTCATCCTCATTGTCCTCACTTACAAATACCGAAGCTACTGACGCAATTATATCATTTTCCCTTAGATTTATCAGCCTGACTCCCTGGGTTGCCCTTCCCATTACTCTCAGCGCGCTTACCGGGCTTCTTAGTATGTTACCATACTGGGTTATTATCATTAAGTCGTGCTGGTCGGTGACGTCTTTGAGAGCTATCAGCGATCCAGTTTTCTCAGTGATGTTTATGGTCTTCACTCCTTTTCCGCCACGGTGGGTAATCCTGTATTCATCAATATCAGAGCGTTTTCCATAACCGTTTTCAGAGACAACAAGGATGTCTTTCTGCTTATCCTCAACAGTTATCATACCAATAACTATATCGGTTTGTTCATTGGCCAGCCTTATTCCTCTAACCCCTGAAGCGGTGCGTCCCATTGGCCTTACGCCGGATTCCGGAAATCTTACAGCCCTGCCCGATTTTACTGCAAGCATGATATGGTGCTTGCCATTGGTCATCCTGGCTTCAAGAAGCTCGTCGCCTTCCCTTATCGTTATTGCATTCACTCCATTCGACCTCGGACGGGAATATGCTTCAAGAGAAGTCTTTTTTAGTATTCCTTTTCTTGTGCACAGGACTATAAAATTATTATTGATATAGTCTTCGTCACTGAGATTTTTCACGTTTATAAAGGCTCGCACATTATCGTCGGGCTCTATATTAATAAGGTTCTGCATAGCTCTTCCCTTCGATGTCCTCGAACCTTCCGGGATGGCATAAACCTTCATCCAGTAACACTTGCCCTTACTTGTGAAGAACAGCATGGTGTTATGCATTGTGGCTATGTACAAATGTTCGATGAAATCCTCATCGCGTGTTGTACCGCCTTTTGCCCCGGTTCCTCCCCTGTTCTGCCTGCGGAATTCCGTCAAAGGTGTCCTTTTGATGTATCCCATGTGAGAGATAGTAATCACCATCTCGTCATCTGCGTAAAAGTCTTCAGGATTGAATTCCTCAGCATTGGGAACTATTTCGGTGCGT
Source organism: Chloroflexota bacterium (assembly GCA_050259395.1). Taxonomy (GTDB): domain Bacteria; phylum Bacteroidota; class Bacteroidia; order Bacteroidales; family VadinHA17; genus LD21. Next base: position 7,082 of record JBLNAO010000348.1, on the reverse strand, counting down.
CGCTCATCTCCGAACTTATCCCTGATCTCAATGAGCTCGTCCTTGATTATTTTCATCTGGAGATTCACATCGGCAAGGACGTTCCTGAGATATTTGATGAGCTCCATCACATCGTTATATTCTGCTCTGAGCTTTTCCTGCTCAAGTCCCGTAAGCTGGCGAAGGCGCATTTCAACGATTGCGCGAGCCTGTATCTCTGACAATGAGAAACGCTCCATAAGCCTTTCCCTTGCCGTGTCAGGGTTGGGTGAAGCCTTGATGATAGCGATTACCTCGTCGATGTTGTCGCTTGCGATTATCAACCCCTCCAGGATATGCGCCCTTTTCTCGGCCTGGTCGAGATCGAACCTTGCTCTTCTTACAATTACTTCATGCCTGTGATCAACAAAGTAATGGATCAGGTCTTTAGTGCTGAGTGTTTTCGGACGTCCCTTTACGAGTGCTATGTTATTGACGCTGAAAGAGGTCTGCATCGATGATACTTTGAACAGGTTGTTAAGCACCACGTTTGCCGTCGCGTCTTTCTTGAGTATTATAACGATCCGCATCCCGTTGCGGTCAGATTCGTCATTTATATAGGATATGCCCTCAAGCTTCTTTTCATTGATAAGGTCAGCGATCTTCCTGATCATTTCTGCCTTATTTACCATGTAAGGAATTTCGGTGACGATGATACACTCCCTGCCCGAATGGGTATGTTCAATTTCTGTTCTGGCCCTTACGACAATTCTTCCTCTTCCAGTTTCAAGTGCATCCCTGATCCCCTGCATACCATATATAATACCCCCGGTGGGGAAATCAGGCCCCTTGACATGTCTGAGAATTTCTTCAGTTGTAATTTCATTATTGTCGATGTATGCCAAAGTGGCATCTATGATCTCAGTGAGGTTATGCGGGGGCATGTTGGTCGCCATACCGACAGCAATACCTGATGCTCCGTTTACAAGAAGGTTCGGGATCCTTGTTGGTAAGACGGTAGGCTCCTGGAGAGAATCATCGAAGTTGTTCTGAAAGTCGACAGTGTTCTTGTCAATATCTGACAAAGTTTCCTCTGCAATCCTTTTCAGCCTTGCTTCAGTGTACCTCATGGCAGCCGGGCTGTCGCCGTCCACCGATCCGAAGTTACCCTGGCCGTCAACAAGGGGATACCTCAGCGACCACTCCTGAGCCATCCTCACCATGGCCTCGTAAACTGATGAATCGCCATGAGGATGATACTTACCGAGCACCTCTCCCACTATCCTGGCAGACTTTTTATATGGCCTGTTTGAAAGCACTCCAAGCTCTGACATGCCGAAAAGGACACGGCGGTGAACAGGTTTTAGTCCGTCCCTCACATCGGGCAAAGCTCTTGAAACAATCACCGACATCGAATAATCGATGTACGCCGACTTCATCTCCTCCTCAATATTGACCTGAATAATTCTCTCTCTATCGGACATAATTAATTAATAATTAATAACTTAAACCTAAAACTATTGTTTTCGGTTTGGAAATTACGAAAATAGTCAATATTTGCCATTCAGGACTTTAAAATGACTTGAATTTTTAAACATCACAATGTTCATAATTGGGCACGAAAATTGACAGATAATATTCTGAATAATTTGACACTAAAAAAAACAGTTATGCGTACCTTTGTGTTATACATCTGACACATTGTCCGACATGATTATAACGCCAAAAAAGAAAGAATAATTTATGGATTCACAATTTTCGCAAAGAGTAAAAGATATCCTGGGATATTCGAAGGAGGAAGCGATAAGGTTAGGCAACAGCCACATTAGCCCCGAGCACCTCTTTTTGGGTATTCTTAGGGATGGCGAAAGTGCGGCAATTGATATCCTTGTCAATCAGGGAATAGATCTTTTGGTGCTTAAAGGTTCCCTTGAAAAAAGCATCAGGGTGGAAAGTCCCATACCTGTTGCCGATCATGAGGTAATACCACTTCTGAGAAGTACCGAAAGGATACTCAAACTTGTCTATCTTGAAGCTAAATCTTTAAAAAGCAGTACTATAGATACAGAGCATCTCCTTCTTGCCATACTTAAGGATGAGAATGCACTTGTAACACGCTTCCTGTCGGAGCTCGATGTTGATTATCATTCCGTACGCCGGATGGTTGAAGCCGAGTCTCCGAGTGCCAGAGCTGACTTTCCACGGGATGAGGATGATGAAGGACCCGGGTTCTCACAACCGGGAAAAGGTCAGCCACCTTCTTCCTCTTCCGCAAAAAGTTCATCAGATACTCCTGTTCTCGATAACTTCGGAATCGACCTCACAAAGGCTGCAGAAGAAGGCCGGCTCGATCCTGTTGTCGGACGAGAGAGGGAGATCGAGAGGCTTGCGCAGATACTTTCTAGAAGGAAAAAAAACAATCCTGTCCTGATCGGTGAACCCGGCGTTGGTAAATCAGCCATAGCCGAGGGACTCGCTCTGAGGATTATGAAGAAGAACGTATCGAGGGTCCTTTTCAACAAGAGAGTTGTTGCACTCGACCTGGCTTCAATTGTCGCAGGTACAAAATACCGCGGACAGTTTGAAGAGAGAATGAAAGCTATTCTGAATGAGCTTCAGAAAAACGACAACATCATTCTCTTTATTGATGAGATTCACACTATTGTCGGAGCTGGAGGTGCAACGGGTTCGCTCGATGCCGCAAACATGCTCAAACCGGCACTCGCACGGGGAGAAATCCAGTGTATCGGCGCCACCACGCTCGATGAGTACCGCCAGCATATAGAAAAAGACGGAGCATTGGAGAGAAGGTTCCAGAAGGTCATCGTAGAGCCTACATCCATCGAGGAGACAATTCATATCCTGCACAACATCAAGGAGAGGTATGAAGAGCATCATAACGTGATTTACACTGACGATGCAATCGAAGCCTGCGTGAAGCTAACAAACCGGTACATATCTGACAGGCACCTTCCCGACAAGGCCATTGACGCCCTCGATGAATCGGGTTCACGGGTGCATATCTCGAATATTGTCGTTCCGGAGCGGATACTTCAGCTTGAAAAACAGCTCGAGGATACCAAGAAGGAAAAGATGGCTGCAGTGAAGAACCAGAATTTCGAAAAAGCCGCCAGCTTCCGTGACCGCGAGAAAGACCTGCTCGACATGATCGAGGTTGAAAAGAAAAAATGGGAAAAGGAACTTTCGATAAACCGCGAGACTGTTAACGAGGAAAAGGTTGCAGAGGTTGTTGCAATGATGACCGGTGTGCCTGTGCAAAGGATCGCCCAGACAGAAGGCAATCGTCTTCTGAAGATGGCAGACGAGCTCAGCGGAAGTGTTATCGGTCAGGGTGAAGCTATACAGAAAGTAGTAAAGTCAATCCAGAGGAACAGGGCCGGATTAAAGGATCCCAACAAGCCAATTGGAACATTCATATTCCTTGGCCCAACCGGTGTCGGTAAGACCCAGCTTGCAAAGGTCCTCGCCAAATTCCTCTTCGATACAACTGATAATCTCATCAGGATCGACATGAGCGAATACATGGAGAAGTTCTCGGTATCGCGTCTTGTCGGAGCGCCTCCGGGGTACGTGGGATATGAGGAAGGCGGACAACTCACGGAAAAAGTGAGGAGAAAGCCTTATTCGGTGGTTCTTCTCGACGAAATCGAAAAGGCTCACCCCGATGTTTTCCACATAATGCTCCAGGTCCTTGACGAAGGGCAGCTTACAGACAGTCTAGGACGCCGGGTCGATTTCAGGAATACAATAGTAATCCTTACTTCGAACATTGGAACCAGGCAGATCTCGGAATACGGACAAGGCGTCGGTTTCGATACATCTGCAAGGAAAGCCAACAAGAGTGAGGCTAACAAGAGCATTCTTCAGAAAGCTCTTCAAAAAACATTCGCTCCGGAATTCCTGAACAGGATAGATGATGTTATTATGTTCAACTCACTTACCAAGGAAGATATCAACCAGATCATCGACCTTGAGCTCAAGGGGTTGTACGACAGGGTGAAATCGTTGGGTTACCAACTGAAGATATCCCCAGGGGCAAGGGATTTCATGGCCGAAAGGGGATTCGATGCGAACTTTGGTGCAAGGCCGCTTAAAAGGGCTATCCAGAAATACCTGGAAGACCCGATGGCTGAAGTGCTGATCAAATCAGATCTGAATGAAGGAGATGTGATCTTTGTCGGGTTCAGCAGCTCAAAGGATGAAATAAAAATCAAGATACATAAACCCAAGGCTGCAGGTGTCCAGGATGAAGATATTGAGTAGCGTTTAAGAGTGTTTATAAAAACGAAATCCCCTCCAGAGTAACGGAGGGGATTTTTATTTCAATTAGTCGCCGTCTAACAGTAGCGTACAATTCTGGCAGGTTCAGATTTGATTAATGTGCTTCTTCAGATCGGTAACTGTCCTGATTATGTGAATATTATTAAACTCTTTGATGGAAGGTTCATCTGCAAGTGATCCGGATACAAGAATTATCTGTGATTTAAAAGCTGAGCTCAGCCTGGCAAGATACTCCTGAGGCTCCGGAATTGAAATATCTGACAATGCTCCTGTGAAAAGTACATCAGAGTTCCATTTTTCATTCACTTCAACAAGAGCATAAAAAGGAGTTGCCTGGCCAAGGTAGAGCACCTCATGGCCCATCTTGCGAATCAGATATGAATAGAAAAGCAGGCCCATTTCATGCAGTTCATTTTCAGGGAGGAACATGATAACCCTCCTGCTCTTCGGATGTTTTGCAGGTGGCAGGGATTCAATGGCTGATATCAGTCTAGCACGAAAGATGTTAGTTATAAAATGCTCCCCGCCTATATTACCGGAGCCTGTGTGCCACATTATGCCCACCCTCTTTAGAAAAGGGAATATGACGTTGTAAAAGGTTTCTTCAAAACCATTGCTGATAATTGACCTTAAGAGAATTTCATTTACCGCATTGCCGTTGAAACTTAGCATAGCGATAATCAATGAATTGATATGCTTGTCTGATCCGTTGGATTCCCTTGACAGAAATTCCACCTTCTCCTCCAGTTCAGAATCGGAAAATGCAGCAATTTTAGAGATCTTGATGCCACTGTGATACATTACTGAGATGTTGATCAACCTCCTCAGGTCGTCATCATCATACCATCTTCTGTTTGTGTCAGTGCGTTTGGGCTTTAGGATTTTATACCGCCTCTCCCAGACCCTTATGGTAGCAGCCAGGATACCTGTCAGTTTCTCAAGCTCATATAAAGTGTAACGTCCCATCTGAGAGTAATGTATTGATAAATATAATTAATATTTAAGTGAACAAAAAACTGCAGCCTTTCGACTGCAGTTCTTAGTCATCAGATTTGCTATTTGGAATTATGGCAAAAGGACCTTGTCAATAGTGTGAACAACGCCGTTTGTCGCTAAAACATTTACCAGTGAGTTATTGGAACTGAGCATGGCCTTCGTTCCGTTTCCTGAAGTGATTGAACCTTCAGTCGCATTGATGTTTATATTCCCGTTCAGTGTAGGCACATTTCCTGAGATCAGGTCTGTCGAAAATATTCTTCCTGTCTCGGTTGTGGGCGATGAGATGATATGATGCTGCAACACTGATTTTAAAGTATTAACACTTATATCGTTTATACCGGATACGCCCAACGCTGTGTACAATTGCCTGAAGGCTGCATCAGTCGGAGCAAATACAGTCAGGTTAGAACCGGGAGCTGAAGCCGCTGCAAGGAGTTCAGGAACCCTGGTCAGGGCAGCAACGAGCTGCGTAAACTCGGCACCTGAAGAAGCAGTGGAGAGTGCAGTTGCAATCTGGGCTAAAGTTTGTGAGGGTGGCATTAATGTTCTGTCGATTACATGAACAACACCATTATCAGCCGCAATGTCTGCAGTGGTTACACGGGTTCGGCCATTGATAAATACACCGTCAGAACCCCTGTTGCTCAGATAGAACACACCTCCTGCATTGGATATGGCAGTGTTTGCCGGAGCTGTATTGGTTGGAAGCTGGCTTGCCGTTACTCCCCTTTTTATCAAATGATAGCTCAGAACAGCATCGAGGGTTGCACGGTCAGGTAAGTTTGTAATACCGGCAGCCGTGAAAGCGTCGTTCGTCGGGGCAAACAGTGTTTTCTTTGAAGAGCTGAGTAATGTATCGAGAACCGATGGACTGGCTGCAGTTACTGCTGCAATAAGTGTTGTAAAGTTCTTGTTGAAATAAGCAGGTTCTACAACGGTATTTACAAATTTTCCGACAGTTCCGGGGACAAGGACCTGGTCAATCACATGCACGACACCGTTTGTGGCAATGACGTCAGGTGTAAGCACTTTTGCAGTTCCATTCAACCGAACACCTCCCGATGTAGTTACGGCAATATTTTCTGCACCGACAGTTGCAACATTACCATCAGTTAACTGTGATGAAAGAACAGCTCCTGTTGATATTACATGATATTGAAGCAACGATTTAAGAACCGGTTCGGGTACATCATCGATGCTGGTCTGTCCTATTTCATCAAGAAGTGCGCTAAACGCGTCGTTTGTCGGGGCAAATACAGTATATTTTCCTGTTCCGCTTAGTGTTGTCACCAGATCCGGAAATTTGGTGAGCGCTGTAACAAGCGAGCTAAGGCTGGGTTGATCCTGGGCAAGCTGCACGATGTTCTTTGTGGATTCCAGGGTTTCATCATCATCTTTATCACACCCTGTAAGGATGAAGATCCCCATTAGTGCGAATATTGCTGAAGCTAATTTTTTTTGTTTCATAATCTGTCCATTTTAGATTTTAGATTGATAATTTTTATTTGATTATAAAACATCACGTATTAAATAATGTTCATAAAAAAGGTTAAAAATATGGTCATTATAGTTTTGAAGAATTACTTACAAATGACTTAATATACATCAAAACAGTCTGTTAAATGAATTTTTTAAGAAATATTAAAAAATAAACGTTCATAATAATCTTTATATATATGAACATAATATAAAGATTACTGTTAGTCATACATATATATTACAGTGATTATGAAAATCCTTCTTACAGGCTCAACCGGATATATTGCACAGAGATTATTACCTGTGCTGACAGGCAAAGGACATGAAGTTATCTGTTGTGTGCG
>JBLNAO010000347.1:0-5021 GCA_050259395.1 Chloroflexota bacterium | reverse complement strand
TCATCAGCGTCGAGAGATAATATGGTTTTATATGTTGCAAGCTGAAGCGCGTAGTTCTTCTGATCCCTGAACCCTTCGAACGGATGCTTTATAAACCTCACATTGTGCTGCTTGCAAACTTCTTCGGTTTTGTCTGTTGAGAACGAATCGACAACTACAATTTCATCGACAACACCATGCAGTGATTCGAGACATTTACCGATGAACTTTTCCTCGTTATACGTTATTATTACTGCAGATATTTTAGGCATGACAGTGTGCTGTGCTCTTTTTGATAGCTTCCAAAAGTAATAATTAATTCTTTTCCTGCAAACCTATCGGGTCAAAAGGTCTTCAGCCCGATGTTCAGGGGCGAAAATAAGATTATTTTATGAAAAGCAATTAGATATGCACGCATAATAATAAGATTATTAGTGAAACAGAAGATTCTTCCTTATAAAATATGAATTTCATCTTCAGATCGGATCAGTTTCAGAATCGCAATCCTTCTCTTTTAGCTCATTTTTAATTGATTAATTCTCAAAATAGCCGTAAATTTGATACTATACGAGTTCTTTTAAATTGTATGCCAGGGTAGTATAAACTTAAAATACCAGACGATGAGCAAATACATTTATTTGACCGCCAATCCTGAAGCTCTTGTGGCTTCGATGCTCCCTCCTGAGGCATTCGGCCTTTATCTTTCAACCGGTACGAAGAAAAGGAACAAGGGTCAGGCCATTTTCTTCGAGGTCGATCTGGAAAAAATCAAGTCCATGATAGATATGGATAACCTTAACACAAGATGTGTTGCAAAGCCCGACGGAAAGCCGAAGAGCTCTGTTTATCTCTCGGTATATCGTGTGCTTGAAAGTATCCCGTTGAATGCTCTGAAAAGTCTGTACCTTTCAACTGATCACGGGTGTGTGCTCGAACTTAAAAGGACCGATTATGAAAAAACAAAGGAGAGAGAAAATGACCTCCACCTGTACCAGGAGCTGGCTCCCGTTACACCCCTTGTTGCAAGCAGCCTTCCCCCTTCGACGTTCGTTAAGAAACTCACTGACGGATCTATCCCGATAGTGCTGCCAAAACTCTTCTTCGCAGAGCTTAAGCTCTTCGAACTCGCAGCAAACCCATTGTCGGGTTCTTCTGAAAACCTTCCCTACAGGAACATTCCTCATCTTCGCGATTGTCTCGAAATAATAAAAGGCGAATATGAAAAACACATGAAAACTGTCGACAGGGTATTCTCAGGAGAATTACTCTACAGGACAATTCACACCGGTTTTTATGTAGGATCGAATTCAGAAATTGTCTTTTATCCATACCCACGGATGAGCGAACTTGAAAAAATCAATTATAACTTCTTCAGGGGTATCTGAGAAAATTGACCTAACCCTCATATTCTTAATCTAATATATTTTAGAAGGCTTCTAAATTGAATGCTTTCAAAGGAATTGCTATTTTTCGTTTGAATTATTTAAAATTCGTAATAGTTTTGTACCCGTGAAAAAATTTTTTGTTCATTAACCTTTATTATTAATTTTTAAAACCTATAACATGAGTAGTAGTGCGATTTTTTGGATTGTGCCTGTCTCGGCACTCTGCGCATTGCTGTTCGCGTACATTTTTTACCGGAGCATGATGGCTCAGGAAGAAGGTACCGACAGGATGAAGGAGATTGCCGGGTATGTCAAGGAGGGAGCTATGGCTTACCTGAGACGTCAGTATGCTGTTGTTCTTAAAGTGTTTCTTGTTCTTGTTGTTCTTTTAACTATCCTGGCTTATTTCGGGATTCAGAACCCGTTTGTGCCGGTAGCCTTCCTTACGGGAGGATTCTTCTCGGGTCTTTGCGGATTTTTTGGAATGAAGACAGCAACTTCAGCATCCAACAGGACTGCCTGGGCTGCTTCGAAATCACTTAACAAAGGTCTCCAGGTAGCTCTCAGGAGCGGCGCCGTAATGGGACTCGTTGTTGTTGGCTTCGGCCTTCTCGACATTGCCCTCTGGTTCATGATCCTCAACAATCTTGTTTTCACACCTGAACACATGACCACCGGGGTGCACTTCCTTGGACTTACATTTGTACAGCCTGGCACTACTGAGCATGAAAAGCTTATCGAGATCACAGCCGTAATGCTTACATTCGGCATGGGCGCTTCAACCCAGGCTCTCTTTGCCCGCGTTGGAGGCGGTATCTTTACAAAAGCTGCTGACGTAGGCGCTGACCTCGTTGGTAAGGTTGAGGCCGGTATTCCTGAAGATGACCCGCGCAACCCCGCAACAATTGCAGATAACGTTGGTGACAACGTTGGTGACGTTGCCGGTATGGGCGCTGACCTTTATGAATCGTATGCAGGTTCAATACTTGCCACCGCTGCCCTTGGCGCTGCTCTTCCGGCCGCTGCCGGAATGTCGCAGATGGATGCAGTAATTGCACCAATGCTCGTTTCAGCCATCGGCATTCTTCTTTCCATAGCCGGTGTTTACATGGTAAGGACAAAAGAATCTGCTACTCCGAGAGCTCTGCTCACAGCACTTCTTCTCGGAACAGGCGGTAGCTCTGCACTTATCCTTGTTGTCCTTGCCGGAATGGCTGGTATGGACATGATCACCTGGGGAGTTTTCGGCTCAGCCGTATCTGGACTTATTGCCGGTGTAATCATCGGTCAATCTACTGAATATTACACCTCTGATGGCAACAAGCCAACTCAGGGTATTGCCAAAATGTCTCAGCAGGGACCCGCAACCGTTATCATAGAAGGTATGGCTGTCGGTATGTTCTCAACATGGGTTCCCGTTCTCACGATAGTTGCAGGTATCATCGCAGCTTACGGATTTGCCGGTGGATTCAGCAATTTTGCAATGGGTGTTTACGGTATCGGTTTTGCATCGGTAGGTATGCTCTCAACCCTCGGCGTAACACTTGCAACTGACGCTTTCGGTCCAATTGCAGATAACGCCGGAGGTAATGCGGAAATGGCTGAGCTTCCTCACGAAGTTAGGGAAAGAACAGATGCCCTCGACGGTCTTGGCAACACAACGGCTGCTACGGGTAAAGGTTTTGCTATAGGTTCCGCAGCTCTTACGGCTCTGGCACTTATGGCTGCATACATGGAAGAGATAAGGCTCTGGCTCGGTCGCGCAATGGATTCTTCACCTGAAGGTGTCAAGCAGATCGGTCAGACAATATTCTATCATAATAATGTACCAAGTGTGCAGGATGGTCAAGTTGCTGTTAATATCACCACAGCTACAATCAGGGATTTTGTTGCTGCTTATGACCTTTCACTGTTCAACCCGATCCTTCTTGGCGGTTTGTTCATCGGAGCCATGATGGCATTCCTTTTCAGCGCAATGAGTATGAAAGCTGTTGGCCGCGCTGCAGGCGCCATGGTTGAAGAAGTAAGACGCCAGTTCAGGGAAATCCCCGGTATCATGGAAGGTAAGGCAAGGCCCGAATATGCAAAATGTGTTGCAATTTCGACAGCCGGAGCACAGAAAGAAATGCTTGTACCTTCACTTATTGCAATCGTAGTTCCGCTTATAACCGGTCTTGTTCTTGGTGTACCGGGTGTTGTCGGTCTTCTTGCAGGCGGTATGTCGGCAGGCTTCGTTCTCGCCAGCATGCTTAACAACGCAGGTGGTGCATGGGACAATGCCAAGAAGTATATTGAAAGAGGTAATTACGGCGGTAAGAGATCAGAATGTCACAAAGCTTCTGTTGTAGGAGATACGGTTGGCGACCCGTTCAAGGATACGTCAGGTCCCGCACTCAACATCCTTATCAAGCTTATGTCTATGGTATCAGTTGTGCTTGCAGGTCTTACTGTAGCATGGAGTATATTCTAGAAACAAGAATATTATTACAAATAAAAGGGGCTGATTTTTTCAGCCCCTTTTTGTTTTTATAAAACTTATTGTTTCTTGTCAACTTTTGGCTTTTTAACAGGAAACATCCCCGGAAGAATGACATTCAGCAGCTTCTTCCCAAGCAACCCGAGCCTTACGGCAAAGTACAGGCATCCCAGGCTGAGAAGGATTGTAACCAGATCATACCTGCCGGTACGCGCAACAAAAAACATCGTGATGGCCAGGATCGTAATACAAAGGCTGAAAACAATCTTCAGCCTGAGCAGTGGAGGCGTGAGTGATTTGAACCTGAAGAGTCCGTCTGTAACACCTGTGATGACTGCTGCCAGCAAAGTGAGAGGGAAAGCATAAAGCGAAAAGGTAAGTACATTGCCGAAAAGCTCAGGCTGCAGGCGGGGGAAAACATTCCTCATAAACAGCAGGAACGGAATCAGAAAAACGAATGTCTGTGAGAGATGTATTGCTATCGGATGCATGTCGAGGCTCAGGACAAACAGCCTGTTCAAAGCAACTCTTTCCCTGTATGGCTCAAAAACCTTTGCAGGCATTCCGCAGGCAGGGCAGACATCCTTCAGTTTACCGGCTTCCATGACGAAACCGCAGGCTTTGCATCGCACAAGTTCTTTCATGCTTAATTTCTTTTTAACTGGGAATGAATATAATAATAAGATTCTTCCTTCAGAAATAAAAGCTGTGCATTCCTCTCTTAAATTTTTAAATTTACCCTCCAAAAGAAATGATTATGAGATTGCCGTCATTACAGGATATCAGGGATGCTCATGTGAGGATAAGACCATTTATCCATTATACTCCGGTTTTAAGTTCCGTTCAGCTGAACGAGATGTTCGGCTGCAGCATGTTTTTCAAATGCGAGAATTTCCAGAAGGCAGGCGCATTCAAGTTCAGAGGTGCTACAAATGCAGTGCTGTCGCTAACCGAAGATGAAAAAAAGCGGGGAGTTGTCACCCATTCATCAGGTAACCACGCCGCAGCTCTTGCACTTGCAGCAAGGATGAACGGGGTTAAGGCATATATTGTCATGCCTGAAACAGCGCCCGTTGTTAAGAAGAATGCCGTTGCCGGATACGGAGGGATCATTACTTTTTGCAAACCAACACTTGAATCGAGGGAGACAACCACCATGAAGATCATGGAGCAGACGGGTG
>JBLNAO010000346.1:0-3165 GCA_050259395.1 Chloroflexota bacterium | reverse complement strand
TGAGGACATTTGATCTGAAATGCCTTGCCATAAAACGCCCGACATTGCTTCTGCCATCGTCAGGGTCTGTTTTTTCAGGAGGAATGAATGTGGCTGTAAATGGCATGATCATGTTATCGTCGGTTTTTCCTGCCAGTTGCGGCTGTCCGGTGAAAGCAATTTTCCCGGGAGCGACCACCGGTTCTCTTTCACTGATGCGATCGATCTTATTATCCTCAGCAACCAAACCATTGGCGCCGGACAACCCCCTTCCAACACCGTTAGGGCCACTGTATCCGCTTCTTTTTCCCGGACGAGCCTCTTCAGCAATCGCGGGGGTATTTTCTAACGGGGCTTCCTGAATGGTTCCTGCAGGAGGAAGCTGAACCTGATTGTTAATTGCAGCTACCGGCTTGATTTCGGAACGATCGTGCTGCCTGAAAACCCCTGTCATGAGCAGGATGGCAACCACAGCAGCTGCGCTCAGGCCAATTGAGGCAACCCGCATAACCCTCTGAACCACTGTCATCCTGAAAAGGTTTTTCTTTCTCACGTAATATATCTCAGGAGGCAAAAGCTTAAGCTTGCTGAAGATGCGGAGAGTTCTGGCTTTTTCAGGATCGGAGGAGATAATTTCATTTAGCTCATTATACTGTTGCTCATCCAGGTCATTCTCAGCAGAGGCCGCACAAAGGATCTCGAATTGCTTTAAAGGAATAGCTGCCAGGTTTCTTTGCACCTTGTCTTTAGCCTGAAATGACATTACATCAGGTTTTAGCCTGATAGCCGACAGATCGGTGAACTCCTCACGGAGATCCGGATTATTGTCAAGAAAAAAGTTAAGCTCTTCAATATCCTCACCTGACAGCCGGCTGTCGAGCCAGTCGACAAACCATAGTTCGTAGTTTTCCCTGGTGATCTTCATGATTCAAGGATTGTTTCGATTCTCCCGATGAAGCTTTTAAGCGCAATCCGGCCCCTGTAGATGTTGATCTTCACCTGGGCTTCATTTTGTCCGGTTATTTCACCAATCTCTTTATAGCTGTAACCCTCGTAGTCTCTCAGCAATATTGAAGTTCTCTGGATCTCGGGAAGTTTCGATATTGCCTTATGAAGTATTTCATTCAGGTCGCTGTAACCTGCTTCGTAAATAAGGTTTTCCTGCATTATTTCATCCAGCCCCGACATTCTTTTTTCCTTTCTGATGATATCGATCATCGTATGGTATGCTGTGGAGAACAACCATGATTTAACAACAATGAAATCAATTTCAGAAACATGCATCCACAACTTTTCAAAGCTGTCCTGCACGATGTCGTTCGCCCTGTGGTCGTCGCGAAGACTGCCACGTATGAACCTGTACACGGCATCGGCATATTCCTGCACTGAACTGTTGTACTCCTTAACTGTCATAAGCGCTGATACAATGCAAAGACGGATGAAACTTAAAAAAGTTACATGTGAACACAATAAAGGTTTGGTTTGTTTGTTTAATTAATCTGTCAGAACGGATTATTGTGGGAAGATTAAATAAAAAGAAAGTATGATTACATTAACGATATTACTACTGTTTTATAAGAAAATTGCAGCGTTCATTGTTTCGGTATTCAGGTGATAAAAAACAAGTAGAGACGCACAAAGGCGCGTCTCTACGATGAATTGTAATTATTTTTTATTTCACTTTGGCTGGTAAACCCTTATCCAGTCTATTTCCATTGATGTCATTCCTCCTATGGGTTTGTCGATTGCGCCCGCCAGTGATATATACATTGGAACCTGCGGCACATTCGTTGTTTCGGTGAACACAACTGTATTGTTTATTTTCCATACAAGCTTATCAGCCGTCCATTCGAGGGTATAGATAAAGAAGTCTTTGGAATATCTTGATCCGATAGATGTTTTCGGGTTGTGACCGTTACCTGAGAAATAATCAAACCATACTTTCCCCTTCGCAGCCCTGCAGATGTCGACATGAGGCGTGATCTTATCGGCAAGCATCCAGAAGGCGTTTTTCGTATTCGGGTCGCCGAGCTTGATCTTTGCTGAGAACACGCCGTATTTCTGCCTGAAAGTCTTTCCCGAGTTTATTATGCCTGAAGTAAAGTTGAAATCCTTTTTAATGAAGCCTTTGTCGACAGTCCAGGATGTACCTGTAACTTTCTGCGGCTTTATATGGATCTTCAGCAGGCTGTTTCTCAGCTCGAAATTATCACCGGTGTATGCCTGTATGTCGGGATCTACCGAATACCTGTCATTCAGAAGCTTGTCGCCCCAGAAATAGTTGGTCAGCCACTTCCCGGTATCGAGCTTTTCACCCTCAAATTCATCGGAAAAGGTAAGCTGGCGGTTCTTAAGGACATCGAACCTGTTTGAATCCTTAATTTTGTAGTACCAGATTATGTCGGGATCTTTTTTGAGCTTTTCATATTCCTGATGCTGGCCGAACATCTCTGTCTTCTCGAATCTTTTTTTGTCGAGAAGATATTCCTTCCTCTTTTTGAACTCGGGTGTTGCAACATAATCCTTGAGCTCGTTGAACCTTGCAAGCCTCGTCGATCCGTCGGTATTCAGAAAATTGGCATACTCTTTTGATTTCCGGAACTTGTAGAACTCCTTGATTTCCGGACTGTTTTTAAGCCTCTTGTATTCATCGAGCTTTTTGAAGTCATCACTCGCCTTGAATTCCTTTGCTTTCATTTTCTCCTTGAATTCAAGAGAACTGACCGTATTCTGAAGGTCCTCGTATGCTTTTATTTTTCCCGATGCGTCGAGATCCCTGAACTTTTTCAGCATTGGTCCTGCCTGGGTCCTGTAGAACAGGATTATATCCTTTGATTTCTGCAGAGACATGAATTCCTTCTCTTTCGAATATTCTTCCGAATTTTTATATTGAAGTGATTCGATCTCTTTCTTTTTTGAGGTGAAATCGGAGGAATTCACCAGCCTGTCGAGCTTGTCATATCCGGCAAGTTTTTCAGATTGGGCAAAGCTTTTTAGCTTTTCAAATTCTGTGACCAGTGCCTTTTCTTCCTGCTCTATTTTGGCAGTCGACGGGATCATTCCCAGTAATAGTTTGAGGCTTGCCATTGCAAAATTAGTTTAGGTACAACCGATAAAGATAAAAAATTTCTAAAATAAACTGTATTGATTGGCGGAATATTTGGAATTGGCTTGTCTGATCCCTGT
>JBLNAO010000345.1:0-2714 GCA_050259395.1 Chloroflexota bacterium | reverse complement strand
AGACGTTGCATGCAACGTCTCTACGCGATTCGAAATATTTTCAGGAATAAATATTATTTCTTCGAACGCATCTGATACAATTCCTTCCAGGCATCGGTTCCGACATAATGGTTATTGACAGGCGCCTTCGGCATCTTTATAATCGCTTTGGGTGCTATCCTCTGAATTCCCCTGGCGAGTCCTGATTTCTGCGGATTAACTTCAACCCAGGCAACAAACCAGTTGATCTGGTGAGGCATCACCTCAGGAGTGCGAATAAAATCCAGGCCCAGCATCCAGTTGTTGTAATCGCCACCGAGAACATCGGCATAGTACACATAAGGATCAAGATTTGCGAAAACAGCAATGCCGTTTTTGTCGGTGAATCCCTCCATAAGGCTCTTTGCAGGATCTGCAGCTTCCCAGTCTGAAAGTGATTCGTAAAGCAGTACGCTGGCGTTTGTAACTACAAGGGTTTCATCATCGATATCGCGTACTTCAACAACAAGAAGCGTCGGAATAAGAACATCTACAGTAAGTTCTGCCTGGTCTTCATCGCCGTCCTCACCTTTTGCGATAAGGGTTACGGTAAAGGTTCCGGTGCTGTTGTAAGTATAGACAGGGTTCTGGTCGGTGGAGCCATACCCGTCACCAAATTCCCAGTCGTAACTAACCGCATTTCTTGAATTATTGACAAATCTTACCTCTTTACCCACTTCAGGGTCGCCGGTTACTTCCATGGTAAATTCGGCAATAGGCGGAGCGGGTGATTTTCTGCAGGAAACTATCACAAGAGGAAGGATTACAAGGAGGTAAAAAATCTTTTTCATAAAGAAGTGTATTTGTTTAAAAGGCATATAGCAAATTACGGGCCATATTTAAGCATTATCAAAAAACAGAAAAACGTAAGTCGGTTATCATGCAGCGTTACAAGGAAGGAGAATTATAATTTTAACTATCTTTGCAATCCTGTAAAAAAAGGAATTCATTATGATAAAGATAACATTTCCCGATGGTTCTGCAAGAGAATACAAGGAAGGAGTAAGCAGTCTCGAAATTGCGGAACAGATCAGCCCTCGTCTTGCAAAGGAAGTTTATTCGGCAACCGTGAACGATGAAGTATGGGATCTCACCCGTCCCATCGAATCCGATGCCACGATCAAGCTCAACAAATGGGATGATCCTGAGGGAAAGCATGCATTCTGGCATTCATCGGCACACCTTATGGCGGAAGCTCTCGAGGCACTTTATCCGGGCATGAAGTTTGGAATAGGCCCTGCAATAGAGAATGGTTTTTATTATGATGTTGATCCGGGCGACAGGGTTATAACAGAAGCCGACCTGCCGGTTATTGAGCAGAAAATGAAGGAACTGGCTTTAAAAAATGAAACGTACAAGAGAAAGCAGATCAGCAAGAAGGAAGCACTCGAGTATTTCTCAAAGAAAGGCGATGAGTACAAAACAGAGCTCATCAGCGAGCTCCAGGACGGGACCATAACACTTTACACCCAAGGTGAATTCACAGACCTCTGCAAGGGCCCCCACCTGCCCTCAACAGAGCCGCTCAGGGCCATAAAGCTGCTAAATGTTGCAGGTGCTTACTGGAGAGGCAACGAGAAAAGAAAGATGCTGACAAGGATATACGGCATCACCTATCCCAAGCAGAAGCTCCTCGATGAATACCTGGTATTCCTGGAAGAGGCAAAGAGAAGGGATCACAGGCGCATCGGCAAGGAACTAGAACTTTTTACATTTTCCCCGAAAGTAGGAATGGGACTTCCTTTGTGGATGCCCAAGGGTGCGGATTTACGTCAGAACCTGATCAGCTTCCTGACAAAGGAGATCAGAAAGAGAGGTTATAAAATTGTTGCCACACCGCATATCGGTAATGTGAACCTGTACAAAACATCTGGACACTTTGAAAAATATGGTGCAGACTCCTTCCAGCCGATCAATACTCCTCAGGAAGGAGAACAGTTCATGCTTAAACCCATGAACTGCCCTCATCATTGCGAAATATTTGCAGCGACACCACATTCTTACAAGGATCTTCCGGTGAGGATGGCTGAATTCGGCACCGTTTACCGTTACGAGCAAAGCGGTGAGCTTCATGGGCTTACAAGGGTCAGAAGCTTCACACAGGACGATGCCCATGTCTTCTGCAGGCAGGATCAGCTTATAGACGAATTCAAGAGCATCATTGATCTTATAATGTATATATTCAAGATTCTTAATTTCAACGAATATACAGCACAGGTTTCATTGAGGGATCCGGAGAACAAGCAAAAGTATATAGGCACAGATGAGAACTGGGAAAGAGCCCAGAATGATATCATCAAGGCAGCCCGGGAGAAGAATCTGAAAACTACGGTAGTAACCGGTGAAGCTGCATTCTATGGTCCGAAGCTCGACTTCATGGTTAAGGACGCCATTGGAAGAAAGTGGCAGCTTGGAACCATCCAGGTTGACTATAACCTTCCTGATAGATTCGATCTCACATATAACGGTAGCGACAATCAGAAGCACAGGCCTGTTATGATCCACAGAACCATCTTTGGATCAATGGAAAGGTTCGTGGCTGTTCTGATCGAGAATACTGCCGGGAAACTTCCGCTCTGGCTTGCGCCTGAAAAGGCTGTGATATTGCCTATCAGTGAAAAATTCAACGATTATGCGACAAAAGTTTTGGATTTTCTAAATAATTCCGATATTTGCACACTAATTGACGAGAGGAG
>JBLNAO010000344.1:0-9309 GCA_050259395.1 Chloroflexota bacterium | reverse complement strand
CAGCAGCAGAGGTGCCGCCGTAGACTATCACATCTGCGTTGTAATTCTTTGAATCTTTGGCTTCAGAATGGTTAGGAAAGAGGAACGAAAGCCAAATTAATAAAAGAGATATTTTTTTCATATAAAGTTCTTTTTAACCACGAAGGGCACTAAGTTTTCCACGAAGGTACACAAAGGATTTATCTTCTTCTGTTTCTTTATATTGGTTCTGAAGGTCATTTCCTTTGGGTCCCTTTGTGCTTTTCCTTTGCGCCCTTAGTGGTTAAACTTTATTTTATTCAGCCCCGGTTTAAGTTTAAGAACGCCTTTATCTGTCATAAACTCGCATTCCGTATTTCCGGGGATAGTAATCCTGTATTCCTCAGAATTCCCTGTCTTTTTGTATTCGGCTAATATATTTCCCCTTATTGTCGGAACCATGATTTTGCTTTCAGAGAGACCTGCAAGCTGCGGCCTGATCCGAGCTTTCCTCCAACCGGGTTCAACAGGCGCTATTCCCCACATATAACCAGGTATGATATTCGCAGGAGCAGCCCCCCAGGCATGGTTCCAGTCTGAATTGGGTTTGTACTTCATATCCCATGCCTCAAGAGTGATGGTTGAACCTGACTTAATCATGTTCCACCAGCTGCGGTCATTTGTTGCTGTCATAAGCTCAAGTGCATAATCTGCCTCTCCAGCCCGGTATAAACCTTCGAGAAGGTATTGTGCACCGTAAACGCTGCACGCCATGCCCCGCGATTTGACGAAGCTGACAACCGATGCCTTGTACTCATCCGGAACAAGCCCGAATGCCAGGGCCATCATGTTTGCATGAAGAGAAGAATGATCCGAGCCTATCCCGTCGACATAATATCCTGTTGACTTGTCGAGGAGCTTTTCGTTGAACACTTTCTTCACCCTTTCTGCTTCATTAGAATAAAAGTCAGCATCTTCCTTCTTCCCGGTCATGTCAGCCAGTTCGCAAAGTTTAACAAGTCCGTTATAATAAAATGCATTGACGACGGTGTTGACATCGGCCATCTCATAACCATCGCGCTCGCCCTCGCTGGTAGCCAGCTTCCAGCCTGTATCCTTCTGCGAAGGAGGCCAGTCGACTATATCCCTGATCCGCTCCGCCTCATTGGTGAAGCCAAGCGATTTCATTATTTCTGTTGTTATGTTTTTGGAGCTGATGAGACCGTCTTTCCCTGCAATAGAGGTGAGAGTCTTGAACTTAAGGGCATTATAGAACCGGGTTATGGATTCAGTATTGCCGGTAAACATCAGGTCATTGTAAAACATCGGGATGGTCTGCAGTATCCATTCGGTGGGCCAGGTGGGATGATCAATGAAATACTCATTCGTACGCCGCGCCATGGAATATTCCCCGTCGGTATAGTAATGTCCCAGCTGGTTGATGTAAGCATCTGCCTCATAGGGAATTCTCTCGCGGTCGCCATCGACATAAAATCCTGCGAAGGAGGTTGCCTTCATGCTGTACTTGCAGATGTCCCAAACCTGGTTCAGAATCGTATCAGAGGAGAAAAAGGAACTGTTATCTTGCTCAAAATAATAATGAAATATTTTTTGTGTTATATCCGGAGGCTTAAGTTCACCCCGGAAGTTTTCCACCTCGCAGTACCTGAATGGTGTGATTACCGGGAAGCTGTCAGGAAGCAGAACTGCAGCACCGGTTGTATTCCTTTTGTCGCGCGGCAATTTCAATGTGTATTCCTTCAAGCCGGGAGTAACTGCTAGCGGAACCCTCGTGTACCTGATTGTCCCCTCAGGGCTGCGGTCGATACTCGCATGACCCGACAGTTTTTCTCCAAGGTGTATGATGATTGTATCCTCACTGGATGCGGAAATTCTGAGCACCAGGGTGCCGAATGCATCTTTACCGAAATCTGCGAAGTACCCCGGTTGAGTGGTTTTTTCAAGAAATACCGGGGATATTTCCTCTGTTTCGAACTTATTTGTAGTTGTTAAATAATTGTCGGAACTGCCGGTTATGAAAGCCTGAGTGCCCGAAAAAGATGAAGGTTTCCCTTTTGTATCCCAGATCATTACCTTCCAACAGTAGCCAGTATTTTCCCGGAGCTGAACTCCGCATTCTACCTCAACAGACTGGTCACTTATTATCTTCCCGCTGTTCCAGATATCTCCGTCATCTTTTCTGATCTTCTCTTCCGATGAAGCAACAAGGATCATGTAAGCTGATTGCATTCCGGCTTCTGCGGGCACGATCCAGGTGAATTCAGGCCTGAGATCCATTATCTGCACACCGGAAGGTTCCCTTATGAATTCAACCATTAACCCTGATGGAGAGGTATTCTTTGGTATTAATGACCCTATAACAAGGTGGAGTAAAAGAAGTGAAAGCCAGTTCATTTTTTTATTACTTGCCTTCTTAAAAATAGTTTAATAAACCTGAATATGACAGCGTGAAATTGATTTAATGCATAAAAATTAATAATTACCAATCGGTTTATTAATCCTATATTGTAGTCGAACCTAAAACTTAGCCTATGTAATAATATCGAAACGCCTTAGAGGAAAGATTTTATATGATTAACAACCTTAGGCAGATCTAATTTTAATTAACCTAACACCAACCAAGCACATGAAAAAAAGATTATTTGATCCTCTGCAACGTATGTGCAGAGGCAGAATTCCTACGTTTTTTAAATTACTGATATTGCTGATACTCATCCAGCCGCCTGATCTTCTGGCTGCTGGAGCAGAACAGATTGCTGTAGCAGGAACCGTCACCGATACTGATGGCGCTGCACTCGCAGGAGTGAGTATCAGGGTGGAAGGAACAAACACAGGTGTTCTTTCCGATGCGGATGGTCGCTATAACATTTCTCTTGCAGATCAGAATGCAGTTCTTGTTTTTTCATTTATAGGATACAAGACCGAAAGGGTTCCTGTCAACGGAAAGACAAGACTGGACATCACTCTTACAACTGATATAACCGGATTGAATGAAGTGGTTGTAGTTGGATATGGCACACAAAAGAAGAGTGACATCACAGGAACGGTGACCTCTCTTCCCAAGGGTAGACTTGAGAATGTTCCGAACATCAATGTGGCCCAGGCTATCCAAGGCTCGGTTCCAGGTATAATGATCCAGCAGTCTTCTGCAGGAGCCGCGCCGAGTGAGGTCATAATGATAAGGGGCAGGAATTCAATTCTTGCTGACAATAGTCCCCTAATTGTTGTCGATGGTATTCCATATGGCGGGCAGATAAGAGATATAAGTCCCAATGATGTTCAGTCCATTGAGATACTGAAAGATGCATCGGCGGCAGCTATTTATGGTTCGAGAGGATCAAATGGTGTTATTCTTATAACAACAAAGAACGGAGCTGTCGGAAAAACTTCGATTTCATATGATGGCTATTATTCAGTTCAGAAATTTGCGGAGCTACCCGAAATCATGACAGGTGAAGAATTTTACAAGTTCAAGCAGGAGCGTTTTGCAAACCAGATCACCATGTCGGAACAGCAGGTTTATGATTCGGGAGCAGGTGTAAACTGGCTCGACCTTGGCCTTCGTAAAGGTAACAGCCAGCAGCACAACCTCTCTGCAAGCGGTGGGTACCAGAACACAAAGTTCTATATTGCCGGAAGTTTGCTTGATGTTACAGGTATCGCCCTCAACGACAATTACCAGCGTATCACTTCAAGGATCAATGTCGATACAAAAGTATCTGATTGGTTGTCGATTGGTACGAGAACACAGTTCAGCATGGATGACAGAAGCGGTGAAGGACCGAGCATGTCTGGTTTGTTATGGACCAACCCGCTTACTACTCCATATGATGAGAATGGCGTTCTCACTATTTATCCCTGGGCAGAGGATCTTACTGTAAACAATCCTCTTTCACCTATACTGTACAACAATACAGATAAGACAAACCAGATTGTTACAAACAACTTTGCAGTGATTGATTTCCCGTTTGTTGAAGGACTAAGTTACCGCATTAATACGGGTATAAGAAAAAGGTTCACTAATTCAAGCACCTATCGTGGAAGGAATACAGCTTCAGGACTTAATGCACTTGGCAGTGCTAATACTGAAAGAGGTGAATATGACAACACTGTAATTGAAAATATTCTGTCATATACAAGGGAGTTCGGCAAGCATAACATTTTTGCCACTGCCCTGTACAGCTATGAAAAGAATAACAGCGGATCAAACACAGTGAGTGCATCCAACTTCCCGCATGACTTCCTGACGATTTATTCAACGGCCCAGGCAGGATCAATAACACCGGGATACACTTTCAACGATACAAAACTTATCTCGCAGATGATCCGTCTGAATTATTCATACGACAGCAGGTATTTAATTACACTTACCGGAAGAAGAGATGGCTATTCAGGATTTGGAGCCCAGAAAAAATGGGGTGTTTTCCCATCTGTCGCCCTGGGATGGAATATAAAAAATGAAGAATTCTTCCCGTTTAAGGATCTTTTCAGCGAACTGAAATTACGGGCATCCTGGGGGATGAACGGAAACCAGGCTGTAGGAGCATATGAATCTATTTCACGGCTTGGCTCGACCGACATTGTCGACGGAGCTTCAACTGCTGCAGGATATACACCAAGTGTTCTCGGACAGGATGAACTGGGCTGGGAAACATCACAAACCCTGAACGGAGGTATAGATTTTGGTATTCTCAAGAGCAGGATTACCGGTGAGCTGAACTTTTACAGGACAAATACAACAGACCTGTTACTCGACAGAACAATATCACCAATCCACGGTATAAACTCCATTACCCAGAATATTGGTGAGACCCAGAATACCGGACTGGAATTCTCAGTGAATGCTAAAGTGATTGAAGTTAATGATTTCCAGTGGGCACTTTCAGGGAACATCGCCTCTGAAAAAAATAAGATAGTTTCACTTTACGGCATCATGGATGAGAACGGGAAAGAGGTTGACGATGTTGTAAACAGATGGTTCATCGGGAAACCAATTCGTGTTATCTACGATTTTGTGTGGGACGGAACATGGCAGCTTGACGAAGCTGATGAAGCAAAAGCCTGGGGCTCACAACCCGGATTTGTGAAACTGAGAGATGTAGACGGAGATGGAAAACTGACAGCTGCTGACAAGCAGATAATAGGTCAGGAGGATCCTAAATTCATGTGGGGTTTAACTAACTCGCTGACATACAAAAACTTCAAACTCGATATTTTTGCCCATGGTGTTCATGGGGTAACAAAAAACATATTCCCCCTGATGACCGACCTTGAAACTTTTTCAGTAATCAGAAGGAATACTACCAGGAAGAACTGGTGGACACCTGATAACCCGACAAATGATTTTGTAATGAATAATCTTCAGGCTGAATATATGTCAGGTATAAGAGGCTATGTGTATGACCCGGCCAGTTTCATCCGGCTCAAGGATGTCACACTCTCCTATGATTTTCAGGGTAGCCTGATTGAGAAAGCGGGTCTATCGAAGCTGAAAGTTTATGTAACAGGAAGAAACCTGATGACTTTCACAAAGTGGCGCGGTCTTGACCCTGAATTAAGCAATCAGGAAGCAATTCCATTGCAGAAAGAGTTTGTTTTCGGACTCAGCCTTGGTTTCTGATCCATTGTTTAGAATAAAATAAATAGAAAGAATATGAATATAAAAACGATAACCAAAATCGCTGTCCTGCTGGCCCTGATGATCAGTCTAATGATGGGTTGCTCACAGGACGAACTTGATGAGACTCCTCCACACCTGATAAGCACCGAAACGCTTTATACAAGCCTTGCAGGCTTTGATGCCGGACTGAATGGTCTTTACTCTCTGGTAAGAATGGAAAGAGAGGGTGGAAATGGCGCCAGGATGGAGATATTCATGAACGGAACAGATAACCTGACTCCCAATTCAGATTCGAAGGACCTCGGTAACTGGGGCGAGATACCCAGATTCTGGGGTGACAGGCTCAATGCCCAGGATGTTGCCGTAAGGAACCATTTCCGCTGGCTTTATTCTGTTGTTAATGCTGCCAATACCATAATCAACCAGGCACAGACTAGAGCAAATATAAACTGGAATGGCGCAGGTGGAACTCCCGAAGAAAATAAAAACAGGGTGCTTGGCGAAGCAAAAGCTTTGAGGGCATGGGCTTACAGGCATCTTTCGGGTTCATGGGGTGATGTTCCCCTTAACCTTGAGGAATCAAAAGGGTCCACAATCAAAACTGACTGGGTGAGGACTCCTGTTGCAGAGGTGAGAAGACAAATTCTCAGCGATCTTTTATTTGCTGAAAAGTATGTTCCCGTTGAGCCAAAAATGAGAGGTAGGCTGACGAAAGGAGCCGTTCAGCATTATATATCTGAGATGTACCTTTATTTCAACAAACCCGATAGCACATTGTTCTGGGCCGACAAGGTTATAAACACACCCAACTATAAGCTTATAACAGCACGTTACGGCGTGAAAAAGAGTAAGCCGGGAGTTGCTGTCCAGGATATGTGGTATGAAGGCAACGAGAACAGGGACCAGGGTAACACCGAAGCTTTGTGGGTTTTCCAGTTTGAAAAGAATGCAATCGGCGGAGGAAGCAGCAGTGGTGGCTGGAGACGCATACATTGCAGCAGGTATGCTGACATGGTCGTTGGAGGTGTCAGACCACTTCGCAACACATATGAAAGAGGAGGAAGAGGCGCTACCAGGATGTCGCTTACAAACTGGGCCATAAGCATCTACGAACCACAGGATGACCGTGCATCACAGTATGCCATGAGAAAATATTTCATTCTCAACGATGCAACAGCCAATGCACCATATCCTGCTGACCGCCTTCCTGCTGGCTACAAATACGGAGATACCATCTGGTGCGATTGGGGTCCGGTCGGTAAAAATGAGATAACCTCGGCAAACAGGATTAATGTACGCAGACCTTTTATGAGGAAAGCGGAAGGAGCCGATCCAGACAATGTTGATTCCGACGGCGGTCAATGGAACGATCAACCTTACCTCAGGCTTGCAGAGACATACCTGCTGAAAGCCGAAGCCGAGATGCTGCTCGGGAAAAAGGCGGAAGCTGCAACGACTCTAAACGTGATAAGACGCAGATCGCATGCAAGCGATATTACAGCTGCCGATGTCAATATAGATTTCATTCTTGACGAGAGATCACGCGAGCTTGTCGCAGAAGAGCACAGAAGGTATACTCTGATAAGAACAGGAAAGCTGATTGAAAGAGCCAGAAAATATAACTTCAACGGCGGGCAGTTCATCACTGAAAGAGATCAGTTGTACCCGATACCGCAGGAAGTGATAGATGCAAACCTGACACTTCCGATGCCTCAGAATCCGGGATTTAACTAATATTTAAAAGGTAAAATAAAAGGGGATGACAAATGTTATCCCTTTTTTTATGTGCCTTATTCCGGCAGTATCGCTATAGCCGCCGCCCCAAATCCGGTGTGGGCGCCAAGCACAGGTGATATGTTAAGCACCGACATGGGCTGTTTCCCTGTAAGTGATTCCATCCTGGAGGAATACCAGGCTGCCGCCTCCGGATTATTGCAATGAAGTATGATGTAATTCCAGATCCTGATTCCACGGGTTGAATCCGAAACATGCCTCATAACGTCTTCCATGCTTTTCCTGTGGTTGAAAGCTTTATCGATCACTACGATCTTTCCTGTCTCATCCACACTCAGCACGGGGTTGATGTTCAGGAGTCTTGCAAGTGTGCCTTTGAAAGCGGAAACCCTGCCGCCTTTAACAAGGTATTTCATGCTCCTGACGCTTATGAAAAGCTTCAGATCCCTTATCCATTTGTTGGTCATGCTGACTATCTGCGCGTGTGAATATCCTTCTTCAATAGCCTGAGCTGCCCTGAGAATCACCAATCCCAGAGAGCCGGAAACGCTTCTCGAATCGATGGCTGTTACAGGTTTGCCGAACTCCCTGCTGATGGCTGCCGCTGCTTTCTGGCTGCTGTTGAACGTGCCGCTGAGCTTGTCGCTGAGGTGGATGGCAATGATTGAATCATAATGTGATGCCAGGTGTGAGTAGAGGTTCGTGAATGCCTTCTCGTTGACCTGTGCCGTCCTGGGATGATCGGGGCATTCGGAAAGAAGCCTGTAGAAATGCTCCGGCTGTATTGTGATTTTATCCAGGTAATGGTTCTCGCCGAAATTAATGTTTATCGGGAGCATGTTTACCTGGTATTTGTCTATGAGCTCAGGTTCAAGATCACATGTTGAATCTGTGACAAGCGCGATCTTCCATTTCCTGTTATAAACGGCATCGCTCTGCCTTACCATGTCATCGGCCTTCTGGAATGCGAGAGTGCCTGAAGTCCTGAGTTCCTCAAAAAGATCTGCGGGGTTGTTTGTATGAACATGCAGCCTCCTCATCTTGTCGGAGCCTGCCACAACAACGCAATCACCATATCTCTCCAGGGTCTTCCTGAGATCTTCGGCGCCAAGGGTGCACTTCCTTATAAGCGCTTCTGTGCAGAACCTGAGCTCCACCTTCTCGGGGATAACTTCCTCTATTTTCTGGAAAACGGCAACTTCCGATTTAATTCTTATCAACTCTTTTAAATCGCGACGTGTTATAAATTCTATTATGCCTTCGATGAAGAGGGCAAAACCTCTTGCTCCCGCATCAACTACATTTGCCTTTGTCAGTATTGCAAGCCTGGAGCGGGTTTCAGAAACAGATCGAGTAAGAACATCAAACGAATTGATGAACATCTGGTTGAAATCTGATATCCTGAAGCTGTTATCGTAAATATAATTGGACCATTCCTTGATCACGGTGAGCATGGTTCCTTCAACAGGGTTTGAGACCGCTTCATAAATGTACCTGACTGAATTTTTTACACTCTCCGCAAATTCTCTTATTGTAATTGTTTTCAGATCAGCCGTTTCGCAGCTCATCCCATAAAGGAATTGTGCAAATATGATCCCGGAATTGCCACGGGCGTTCTCGAGTGTGGCCTCGGCAATGCGGTCCGCGGTGACCTTATAGGATTTATGAGGTTGAAGCGAATCCACCACTGCCCTTACTGTGGAGGCAAGGTTGGTGCCTGTATCACCGTCATTGACAGGGAAAACATTGATCTTGTTAAGCTCCACCTGGTGTTCGAGAACCTTCCTGGCGCCTGCAATAAAGGTATAGTACAGCCGGCGGCCGTCCATCTCAACAAGCGGTTCTGACATCAGCGCCATATTTAATGAATAATCTGAATTCCGGTCAGGCATAAAACAGTCTATAGTTAAAATTGTTCATTCCAGCTTATACAATCTATTCATTCTGATAAACCCTTACATAATCAACCTCGTACT
>JBLNAO010000343.1:0-8844 GCA_050259395.1 Chloroflexota bacterium | reverse complement strand
GAACTGCGTTTCTCCCGAGCCGGCACCAAACCACATAAGCTTTACATGTGAATTGAATGTCTTTGAATCTGAAAATACTCCGTCGAATGCTGTTTTCGGATCGTCGAGAATGTTTCCAATCAGAGCGGCGCTGAAAAATCCATAATATGAAAACAGATCCGTATGCTTCATTCCTATAAGCATTGTCTGGAGCCCGCCCATAGATAATCCTGCCATGGCGCGGCTCTCTCTTTTCGGGATGGTCCTGTAATATGAATCAATCCCGGGTATTATTTCATTAACGTAGACTTTTTCAAGCACATCTGCCATTTTCGTTCTGTCGGGGGAAAAGCCTGCAGGTGCTGCCTGTTCATCTTTAAGCACGGCATAGCCGTTATCCATAACAATTATCATCGGGACTGCCCTGTTGTCTGCAATAAGGTTATCCATAATAAATGCTACCTTACCCTGGAATGACCAGCCTCTTTCGTTTTCACCAGCTCCGTGAAGCAGGTAAAGAACGGGATACCTTTTGCCCTGACTTTTTTCATAGTCGGGAGGAGTATACACAAAGGACCTTCTCCATTTTCCTGTAATTTCTGAAAAATACCAGTGTTCTCTCACATCCCCGTGAGGTACTTCCCGGGCATTGAAAAAATCTTCTCCCGGCACAGGAAGTTCTATGGCCCCGGTTGGACGACCATAACCGAAATATGTATCGCTTCCCGGGTCGTTGACTCTTAGACCGTCAACCAGGAACCAATAATAGTGGAAACCCGGTCCTGCTTTTGGAATGATAACATTCCAGTCGCCTGTGGAATCCTTTGCCATGTCGAGCGGCTTAGGGCAAAGGCCATCGCCTCCCTGAACCTGGACCCTGGATGAATTAGGAGCCTTAAGCCTGAAGTAAACGCTGTTATCCGGTGAGACTTTCGGAAACCCGGCACCCTGAATATTCGAAGAAGCGGGTTTAAATCCGTTATCAGACTGGGCTGATATACTGCTAAAGCATATTGCTGAAATAAGGACTGCACAAACCGGCCGAAGCTTTCTCATATAATCTATTTTAAATAAAATTAAGAAAAATACCGAACACCTGATCATTTTTTAAAGTAAAGGGCGAAAGATGTAATGAAGTTAAATCCTGGCTTTTAAAATGTAAAACAGCAACTTACAACTATGAAAAGCTCTTTTTTTTGTTTAACTTTGTATAAATCCGTCATCTTATGAAAACATCAACTTTCGTTGTTCTGGCGATAATTGCCGGAATCTTCTTTATTCAGAGTTCACCGGCTGAACAGATAACAAATGTGCAGGCCGGGTTTTATCCTGTTGCCGTAAAAGCAGTCATTGACAAGAAATGCTATGGTTGTCACAGCGACAAGGGAAAATCGCAGGATGCCAAAGATGCCCTGATGTGGGACAGTTTGCCGGGTCTTACAAAAATCAAAATTGTGGCGACAATGGAAGATATAATCGAGGTGCTCGAAAAAGACCATATGCCTCCGGAAGAGGTTGTCAAGAAGTACCCTGAGATGCATCTTCTCACCGAGGAAAATGAGCTTCTGAGATCGTGGGCCGAGTCAAAGGCAGACAGCCTGCTGAAATAATTATTTTCCTCACATCTGTATTTTATGAAGGTAAAGATAATATTACTGGCAGTCGCGGTAATTTTCGTCATTATACAATTCATCCCCTCCGGGATTCCGGTGAACAAGCCTGAGGATGAGAAAAGCATAACACGGACGGGCATTGCGGATGATAGCATACTCACCCTGCTCAGAAGATCCTGCTTTGATTGTCATTCGAACCAGGTCAGGCTTCCCTGGTATGCCAGCGTGGCGCCATCATCATGGTTCCTGGCCCGTCACATAAACGATGGGAAATCGAATTTGAATTTCTCCGAGTGGGAAGACTATGGCAAGAGAAAAAAGATTGGTCTTCTGGATGATATCAGTGACGAGGTTGAATCAGGGGGCATGCCTCTGAAATCATATCTTATCATTCACAGGGATGCCAGGATGAACAGCGGGGAAATTACGGCCCTGAAACAATGGGCAGAAAAAGCATCAGCTAAAGTACTTGAATAAAAAAAGCCGCATCCCCGTGCGGCTTTCCTTTTTTCTAACCCCTTTATTTTAAAACATTATTTTTTAGCAAATGTATGGGTGTTCCTGTCTATTTCGATTGCCATGGGTGTTCCTGCCGAAGCATCCTGAAGCACGACATAGGTTACCTTGAATTCGTTTTTTGCATTGTCGAATGTTCCCGTTCCTGAAACCGACACTTTAAGACTGGGATCGGGAGAGAATGTTGCAGGGACAATCTTGACGGTCCCTTTATCGTCGAAAACGTAGTTGATCTTCCACCTGAGATCCCAGAAATTATCGTTCTGAAGTGTATCCTTGCCTGCTTTAGCCATGGTTACGTCATAGTGAGAGTATTTGGGCTCGTCACAATCGAACGGGCCGGTAAATTTATCAAGATCGATAAGCATTTTTACCCTGAACGAATAAATCTGGCTGAGGGTTTCCCTGCCACTTGCATCTATGGTGCCCACCTGCCAGTAATATGTTTTGCCGCTGGTTACGGGAACATTAAGATTTTGTGCCGTTACGCCTGTTTTATAAATTACAGGTATGGCCTGATCACTAAAATATATATTGTATTTTGTTGCACTTGCCCCGGCCCATTTGAGATCGGTTGTTGTTGCAGCATCCACTGCTCCGTTGTGTTCGGGGGTGACTGAAGTAAGCGAAACACCGCCGGGGACCAAATCATCTTCTTTTTTGCAACTGCTGAATACCAAGGCGAACATAAGAACTATCCCCGCCGTAAAAAGAACTTTCTTTCCTGTTGTTATACTTCTCTCCGTCATAATTTCAGTCTTAATGATTCGTAATCTAAAATTCAGTTATGTTTAGAAAACTCATGATCATTAATTTTATTATGTCAAAGTGTTGATAAATGATCAAAAAATATTGACGAATGTCTGAAATCAGGTGACAAAAGTATTTTCAGGCAGAGGTTATGTCATTTTCTTTAAAAGTGTTAACTTGATCTTTACTGAATAAACTAACCCTAAAATTCATTATTATGGAACAAAATGAATTTTTTAAAAAGGCCGCTGGCAGATACTTTCTTATTTGCCTCTTCATGTCGTTCTTTACAGTGGTTTCAGCTCAGAAGCCTGTTGATTTCTCCGGAACCTGGGTTATGGACCTGGCTAAAAGCGATGCGAGTTACGGGAAGTTCTATTCCCGGATGGACTGTTCAATCAGGCAGACTCCTCAAACAATCACGCTTGAAAAATCAGTTATGCTCAAGGATGGGAAAAAAACAGGACAGGAGCCGGTGGTTTACACGCTCGATGGAAAAGAGACGGCTAAAGAGCAGTATGGGGGAATTGATAAGTATTCATCCGGATGGTCTAAGGATAGAAAGAAGCTCAGCCTGAAATATGTGAGAACTGCCAATGGAAGTGATTTCGGGAGTCAGGAATCATATTCACTCTCACCCGACGGGAAGGTCCTTACAGTAACCGTTACCGATTTGAAAGGCGGATCACAGATTACGGAGGTGTATAATAAAAAATAACCAACCGGACTGGATTTACAGGTAGGTCATGAGGTCAGACCAGACCGTTTCAAAAGGCGGGGAAATAAAAAATTCCTGTTCAATAATTTCAGATGTGGAATTACTTCCTGGTTTGGCTTCCCTGAGTCATTTTAGCCCAGGTATCCTTCAGCTGAACAGTCCTGTTGAAGACAGGTTTCAGAGGTGTTGAGTCGTAATCAACGCAGAAGTAACCGAGCCTCTGAAACTGGAATTTTTCAAGTGGTTTTGCTGATGCCAGGGATGGTTCGATCTTGCATCCTGTGAGTACCTTGAGTGAATCGGGATTAAGGAATTTCCTGTAATCGTCCTCTTTCTGCCCTGCAGGGTCTTCGTGACTGAACAGCCTGTCGTACAATCTTACCTCTGCATCGATCGCGTGAGGGGCTGATACCCAGTGCAGTGTTCCTTTAACTTTCTTCTCTGAAAGATGGCCGCCGCTCTTTGTCGCATTATCATAAGTGCAATAAACTTCCTCTATCCTGCCGGTCTGTTCATTCTTTTTGAAATTTTCACACCTTATTATATATGCACCCTTGAGACGCACTTCATTTCCGGGGGCAAGCCTGAAAAACTTGGGCGGAGCAACCTCCATGAAATCATCCTGCTCGATGTATATTTCACGGCTGAACGGAACCTTCCTGCTTCCCTGTGATTCATCTTCAGGATTATTGATGAGTTCAACGTTTTCGACCTGTCCTTCAGGGTAATTTGTAATAATGACTTTCAACGGGTCGAGCACACCAAAGACCCTTGGCGTCCTGATGTTAAGATCTTCCCTTACGGCATATTCGAGAAGGGATACATCGTTTATAGCTTCAACTTTCGTGTACCCGATGAGGTCGACAAATTTCCTTATCGCTTCAGGGGTATAACCCCTTCTTCTGAGTCCGCAAAGAGTCGGCATCCGCGGGTCATCCCAGCCGTTCACTTTTCCTTCCTGCACAAGCTCGAGAAGTTTTCTCTTGCTCATCATAGTGTATGTAAGGTTGAGGCGGTTGAATTCGATCTGCCTTGGCCTGTAGCCGGATGTTTTCAGCTGATCGATGAACCAGTCGTAAAGAGGTCTGTGAACCTCGAATTCGAGAGTGCAAAGTGAATGGGTAATTCCTTCAAAATAGTCGCATTGACCATGGGCAAAATCGTACATTGGATAGGCGTTCCACTTGTTCCCTGTACGGTGGTGAGGGATCTTGATGATCCGGTATAATATAGGGTCGCGCATGTGCATGTTCGGAGATGTCATATCTATCCTTGCCCTCAGCACATGGCTGCCTTCTTCGAATTCGCCTTCATTCATCCTGTAAAAGAGATCGAGATTCTCCCCGACTGAACGGTTCCTGTAAGGACTTTCCTGCCCAGGCTGGGAAGGAGTTCCCTTTTGGGAAGAAATGACTTCAGCAGGCTGATCATCGACATATGCAAGATTCCTTTTGATAAGACTAACGGCGAAGTCAAAAAGCTTTCCGAAGTAGTCCGATGCATAGTACTCGCGGTTCTCCCAGTCGAAACCAAGCCAGTGAATGTCCTCCTTTATTGAATCGACATACTCCACATCTTCCTTTGTAGGGTTGGTATCATCGAACCTGAGATTGCATTTTCCGCCATGTTTCTGAGCCATGCCGAAATCGAGGCAGATGGCTTTGGCGTGGCCTATATGAAGGTACCCGTTTGGTTCGGGGGGAAACCTGGTATGAACCCTGCCATCATTTTTGCCGGTTTTGATATCCTCTATGATGAACTGCTCGATGAAGCTTGTTGCGGATTTTGATTCTTCCTTTTCTTTCAGGTTCTCAGTGCTCATTTCAGCATGATTAAAAGGCAAAAATAATACAAATCCGCCAATTGGCTAAATCAAAGAACAACCTCTCCCCTGAATCCCCTCTCCCAGGGGCGAGGGGACAATTAAGGACAGGAGATAATTCTGGTGATAGAGAGGACCTCTCCCCTGAATCCCCTCTCCCAGGGGCGAGGGGACAATTAAGGACAGGAGATAATTCTGGCGATACAGAGGACATCTCCCCTGAATCTCTTCTCCCAGGGGCGAGGGCCAGGAGAGGTTGATGAAAAAAAGAGTCCCACCATACGGCAGGACTCTTATATCATGGAAAAGGCTTACTTTTTCCTTTTTCCTTTTTACAATTCCCTGGGCATCTTTCCTTTTCTCCAGTGTTCCTCGATCTTTTCGAGGGTGACATTTTTGGTTTCGGGAATGTAGAAATAGCCCCAGATCAGACCTGCAACGCCAAGAATTGCGTAGAGCAGGAATGCACCTGCCGGGTTGCCAAGGTTTTCACCATTCTGCATTATTTCAGTTCCCGGTATTGTGAGCAGCCTTACAATCTTAAAGAAAGTGAAGGCGACAAGGGCGTTGAACAGCCAGTTGGAGAGAGCTCCGATACTTGATCCGATGCCTCTTACGCTGAGCGGGAACACTTCTGAGATGATGAGCCATCCGAGAGGGCCAAGGCTGATTGCAAAGAATGCAATATAAAGCCATATAAGCGAAATTGTGACCCACTTCAGAGAATCACTCAGTGATGCCTGGTTTGCAAAAAGAATTCCGAGTGCAGCCAGGGCGATGATCATTCCGGTTAGTCCGATGAAATAAAGTTTCCTGCGGCCAAGACGGTCAATCATGAACAGGGATAAGACTGTGAAACAGACGTTTACAACGCCAACGCTGACAGATGCCCATACAGCAGCTTTCGCATCGGCAAACCCTGACATCAGGAATATTTTCGGGCTGTAATAAATGATTGTGTTGATACCGGTGAACTGCTGGACAAACATTATTCCAATACCGATAATCAGCGGGACTCTGAGCCATTTCTGGAAGATCATTTTCCAGTCTACCTTATTCCTTTTATCAGCTTCGATATCCTCTTTCATCCTTGCAATAACCTCTTCAACAAGCTGAGGTTCTTCAACTTTCTCGAGGACCGCGCGGCATTTATCCTCATAACCTTTGCTGATAAGCCATCTTGGTGTTTCAGGAAGGAAGAGCATTCCGATGAACATTATAAGGGCAGGAATGACACCGACATAGAACATAGGCCTCCATACTGATGTGAAAGCGGGATCACCGTCGGGAACTGCAAATGCAGAGTCGCTGAGGTATGAAACCATGATTCCGATCGTGATAAGGAGCTGGAACATGGAAACGAGTGTACCCCTTGATTTGGTAGGGGAAATTTCAGCAATGTACAATGGTGCCGAAAACGATGAAACACCGATTGCTATACCAAGGAAGAAACGTGCAAACATAAGCATGACTGCAGACGTGGATGCACCTGACCAGATTGCACCGATGATGAAGATCACACCGGCAGCGAGGATGACTTTTTTTCTTCCTATGTTATCGACAATCCTGCCACTGAACATCGCGCCTATAACGGCGCCGACAAGCCCGGCTGTTGTTATTATCTCCACCCAGTCATTTCCGATGTTGAAGGCTTTCTGGAAGAACGGGATGGCGCCTGAAATTACACCCGTGTCAAAACCGAAGAGTAAACCCCCGGTAGCTGCCACTGTAGCAATAACAGCTACAAGGGCTTTGTTCTGTTTGTTGGTTCTTTCTGCCATATAAATTTTATGAAATTAGGTTTAGAATTCTGTGTTAAATGTAATAAAATTATGATGAATTGATTCGCAACCGAAAAATCCTGCAATGTTTTGGGATATAATGGTTAATTTTACTCATCTAAAATTATTCTTAATATGGGTCTTATCCAGATCGAGAACATGGAATTTTATTCATTTCATGGACACTTCAGGGAAGAACGCATAGTCGGAAACAAATTTCTGGTAAACCTTTCACTTGAAACTGATATGACGGCGCCTGCTGAAAGCGACAATCTTAAGGATGCAGTGAATTATCAGCAAGCTTATGAAATCGTTAAACAGCAGATGGAGATTAAATCTTATCTTCTCGAGAACATTGCAGGAAGAATTCTCGACTCTTTATATAAAGAAATGAAGGGGATACAGAAGGCAACGGTGAAAGTATCAAAGCTGAACCCTCCGATGGGCGGAAAGATTTCCTCGGTGAGCGTTACAATGTCAAAGTGAGATTCACAGGAAAAGAAGTAAGGACGTTGCGATTGTCGTTGCTATAACAAAATACCTGTATACATTCTCGGGGAAAAGATGAACAATCCTGATCCCAAGCCAGATACCCAGGGCAATGACCGGAATAGATATCAAGCCGGGTATCAGGGAAGCAATGCTTATGTTTTTCCAGACAACGATCTGCAAGGGCAGTTTGCCGGTATTCATGATGAAATAAAGCCATGCGCTTGTGCCGATAAATTCCTTTTTCGGGAGCCGCATTGACAGGAAGTATAAAGTGAAAACGGGACCGGCGGCATTGCCTATCATAGTGGCAAAACCGCCTGTGAAGCCCATCAGGATAGAGAAAATCCTGGTGTGAGGAACATTTTCTTCATTTTTCTTCCTCAGGTCGTTCACTACCATGAGGATCAGCATTATCCATACCACGGTAAGCAGGAGGATCCTGAACTGGTTGTTATTTATTATGTTGCCGGTGACAAGTGCGGTGACTATTCCAATGGCAACCCATGGCAGAATTACAAGAATATATTTCCATACAGCATGCCTCCGCCAGTAAAGCACAGCCATTATATCGGCTGCAATCAGCATCGGCAGGATAACCCCTGTGGACTCTTTTGCTCCGAAGATAAGAGCCATCAGGGGAACAGCAGCCAGGCCGAAACCGCTGAGACCTGCTTTCGACATTCCGATGATCAGTGCAGCCACAAGGAACAGGATAAAAAATCCGGGTGTAAGACTTGGATTGATAAGGTTCATGTTCATGGGTTATAAAGATAGAAAATCCTTTACCGCAAAGCGCGTCAGAAAGAAAGGCAGAATATCAACGATCAAAAACAATTTTGACTAAATTAAGGTTGTTTTACAAAATTAAAGAAGATGAGTTTTCAGGGGAAAGTTGTGATCGTCACCGGTGCCGGGAAAGGTATCGGCAAATGCATTGCTGAAACATATGCTTCCGAAGGGGCAACAGTGGTCATTGCCGAGAAGGATCCGGAGCTCGGGAACAATACTGAAAAAGAGATCAAGGCAAAAGGTGAAAAGGCAGAATTTGTCCGGGCTGACGTGTCGAGGCCGGGAGATATAATCAATCTGATTCAAAAGGTTGCAGAGAAATATTTATCGATAGACATCCTGATAAACAATGCTGGCATCTCCAGCCATGAATCGCCATACGAT
>JBLNAO010000342.1:0-3583 GCA_050259395.1 Chloroflexota bacterium | reverse complement strand
CCGCCAAACATTGGGTGGTTGCCCGATCCGGGTCTGTCCCATTCTTCCCACGATGTTGTCGCTCCCTGTTCCAGCCACCATCCATACGATGGCATTGTGCGCTTATTCATGGCTTCGTAGGCAATTTCATGCATGCCATTTTCTGAAAGGACCTCAAAGAAGAACTGGGTACCGAATATGCCGGTGTCGAGATTGCCTCCGTTTGCAGCAATATCTGCTTTCAGGGCTGCAAAAACTTTATCTTTCCTGTCATCGGGAACCCCCATCTTTAGGGCAAATACATTTCCTCCATACTGGCCGTAAGAACCTTTTTCACTGTCGTAGAACTTGTCCATGAAAGCTTTCCTGGTCCTTTCGGCAAGAGCTGAGTATTCTTCGTATTCAGCATTTCTGCCGAGCACCCTCGCTGCCCTGGCTGTGAGGTCGGCACATCTCCAAAGGTAAAATGTATGAACCATTTCAGCCGGAGGAAGCTTCGAGGGAGCAACCCAGTCGCCCAGGTTCATCCACTGGTTAGGTTTCCCGTCTTTTCCAGCCTGTGAAAACATAATCCCATCCTTGTCGGTCCAGGTCAGCATGTACCTGATATAGCCCTTCATGCCGTCATAATTCTCGCTGAGCATATTGGTATCAGCATACTGAAGGTAATATTCATAAGGCATAATATTGATTGCAGCACCCCAGGCAACACCACCTCCGCATCCCGGCTGCCAGGGGGCGCCATTTGGAACATAGCCGGTATTTACATTCTGGGCACCCAGGATATCGCGTATCCATTTCCTGTAAAATGCACGCGTATCGAAGTTATGCATCACCGTCACGCACGCCACCTGTCCGTCGCCTGTGTAAGGAGACCGTTCCCTGTTGGGACAATCGCTAGCGATTCCCCCATGCATGTTGTCTGTCTGGCTGCGCCACCATATCTTATTGATATTGTTCAGCAACTCATTTGATGACTTGAAATTGCCCGTAGTTTCAGTGAAAGTGTACACCGCCTCTGCCATAAGGTTTTCAGGTTTCAGCTCGCCGGGCCATCCGCTTATCTCGATATTCCTGAAAACAAACCAGGTGAAGCGTGCTGCGTAGGATTCATTGCCTTTCCCGCTTAGTGTATAGGAATTGTCTCCAACGGGTGTTTGATGTACATATCTTATATCAATTTTCTGACCAGCCGGGCCGTTCAGTCCTGTCAGGTGGACCCAGCCTGAGATCTCCTGGCCGAAATCGACAGCGTACCTGCCATCAGCCAGCTTGTCGATCTTTACCGGAGGAATAACCTCCATAACCTTGTCGGGATATGACATCTGGGCCCTCATCATGCCTTCGGGCGCTTTCCGCAACACTGCATTCTCCCACTTGCTGTCGTCGAAACCAGGTTCGCTCCAGCCCTGTTGCTCCAGCCTTGCGTCGTAATGCTCGCCGTCGTAGATCAGATCCATCAGGATAGGGCTTTTGGCTGCCTTCCAGCTCTGGTCGCTAACGATAATTTCTTCGGTGCCATCAGTATATTTAAGGTATACCTGTCCGATGAACCTCGGTGTGCCGTATGATTCTGTCCAGTTTATGGGGGCATTATAAAAGCCATTGCCAAGGATTGCTCCTATTGTGTTCTCACCTTTCCTGATCATTTTCGTCAGGTCATAGCAGAGGTAAAGCACCTTGTACTCTTTAAAATTATCTTCAACTGCAATGAAGTTGTTCATGAGTCCGGGTCTCTTGCCATAGTTCGTCTGGTTTGGCACGAGCACATCATCGCCAACCTTTTGACCATTCAGATAGAGCTCAAAATAGCCCAACCCGGTGACAAAGGCTTTTGCATCTGCAATCTCCCTGCCGGCAGTAAAGTCTTTCCGTAGCATGGGCGCCGGGCCGGTGAGTCCCGGTGCATCCACAGGGGTTACTTTCTGACCGGGCCTGACTCTTGAAGCTGTAAGCGGCCTGGACTTATCTGCAATTGGTTCCTCGCCTTGCCATGGTGCACCTATCCATAGAGCCTTCCAGTCATTTTCGCCCAATCCCATCGACCATGATGCAGGCTCGCTCCACTCAGAGGGTTGTCCGTTCATGTCCCATACACGCACCTTCCACCAGTAATCACCGCGTGGCTGAAGTGGTTTTCCCTTGTAAACAATATTAAATGACTGATCCGATCTTATTTTCCCGGTGCTCCACATGTCACCATTATCCTTCATGAGCTTCTCCGCCGAAGTTGAAACAATGATCTGCCATGCAGTCTGTTTTTGCCCCCTTGTACCGGCCGGATCAGTGTTCACCCATGATAATCTCGGGCTGTATATATCAATCACAGGAGGATTTTTCAGGTCTTCACATGTAAGCCTTTCGGGTTTAAGAGGAGTTGTTTTAGCTGTACATGCCTGGAAAACAGTAAATAAGCCCAAGATTGCAATTGCTATATGTTTCATAGTTAATCCGGATTTTTGTGTGTAAAAGGTAAAAATTAATTCATTCGGTTTCACCCTGATTGCCATTCTCCTTTCAAATTCTTATCAATCAGGATCAACCATGTTTTGCACTTTACTTTTTCCTATTGCAGATGTTAATTAATCTGAATATGTTTTATCTTAGTTACTTTTCAAAATACCACAGGAACCATGGCGAAGATAATAGTGATCGGCAGCTCCAATACCGATATGGTCATCAAATCCAGGAAGCTTCCCTCGCCTGGGGAAACCATTCTTGGCGGTACATTCCTGATGAATCCGGGAGGCAAGGGAGCCAACCAGGCTGTTGCTGCTGCAAGGCTTGGCGGTATTGTAACATTTGTTACAAAAATAGGCCAGGATGTTTTTGGCAATGAAGCGCTTTCAGGATTCAATTCTGCAAAAATAGATACAAGGTATATTGTCAGGGACCTTAAAAATCCCTCAGGTGTCGCCCTGATAAATGTGGATGAAGATGGCGAAAACAGCATCGTGGTGGCACCCGGGGCAAACGGAACGCTTATGCCGGCTGACATAAAAAATGAAATTTTCGAAACTATTACAAAGCAGGACATCTTCCTTATGCAACTGGAAATTCCTGTTGAAACAGTAAAATATGTTGCTGAGAAAGCATGCGCAAAAGGTGCAAGGGTTATCCTGAACCCGGCTCCTGCATGCTGGCTTTCCGACACTCTTTTCAAATGCCTCTATTTAATTACACCCAATGAGACGGAGGCCGGATTGCTTACAGGTTCGGAAGTATTTGACGAAGCATCGGCTCGCGAAGCCGCGGTGATTCTAAGAGACAAGGGCGTACAGAATGTGGTTATCACCATGGGAGGAACAGGAGCATATATCCTGAGCGGATCTGTGTCGATGATGGTTGCGGGGATCCCGGTGAAAGCTGTGGATACCACGGCAGCAGGGGATATTTTCAACGGAGCTATGGCTGCTGCAATTTCAGAGGGAAAAGATATCTTGTCGGCGGTAACGTTTGCAAATAAAGCCGCAGCCATCTCCGTGACAAGAATGGGGGCCCAGGCATCGGCGCCGTTCAGGAATGAGATCAAATAATATTTCCATAGATGCAGAAACAGGGTCTGAGACCTGTCACTGTATCGTCATAACCAAATTTGTTTCAT
>JBLNAO010000341.1:0-8385 GCA_050259395.1 Chloroflexota bacterium | reverse complement strand
ACACTGAGTAAAGCACTGAATTTTTAGCCTCTGGGATACAAATTAGGTTTTGTAAAAGAAATTATTACTTTTACTCATCAATCATGCTGTATAATGGCAGTAAGTAAAAGTGAAGAGCTTGTAAAGCGTATTGCGAAGCTTGTCAGGCAGAACCAGGAACTTGAGGATCAGCTCAGGAAACTGGAAAAATCAAACGAAAAACTTACAAGGGAAATAGGGAAGCTGAAGATAGCAGGCGAACCATCATTTCCGGAACCCCCAAAAGAGAATACCGAGGTTAAGGAGAAATCGCTGAAATTCAATATGGCGACAGTCCTCTTCGCCGATATTCACGGATTTTCAAAGCTGGTTGAAACAATGGACTCTTCTGCCCTGATGGATGAGCTCGATGAGATACTTTTCGAATTCGACAGGATAGTTGCAAAATATAAGATCGAAAAAATAAAAACCATCGGCGACACTTACATGTGCGCCGGAGGAATACCTGTTAAAAACATTACAAACCCAATCGATGTCGTAATGGCAGCCATGGAGATGCGCAATCATCTCGAGACATACGAGACCCGTAAACATGGACGAGATAAACGAATCTGGGATCTGAAAATCGGAATTCATACCGGTCCTGTTACCGCCGGCATCTCAGGGAAAAAGAAGATAAACTACGACATAAAAGGCGACACCGTAAACACCGCCAGCCGCGTGGAGGCTGTTTCCGAGAACGGCACCATCCTCTTGTCGGTTATGACGTATGAGCTCGTAAAGGAATTCTTCGATTGCGAATACTCCGGCAAGCTGCCGGTAAAATACAAAGGTGACCTTCAGCTGTATAAGCTGCAGGGACTGAAATCGGAATTTTCCCTTAACGGCGAAGGCATCATTCCAAATGAATCGTTCAGGATAAAATTCGGGCTGATACAATTCACCGATATCCAGGAGATCATCCTCGACAAGCTCGAGAAGGAGTTGCCGAAGTACCTTTACTATCATAATGTGAAGCACACTGTCGACGTGGTCACCGAGGTCGAGCTGATAGGATGGGGGGAGAACTGCACCGATGAGGAGATATTGTTGCTGAAGACAGCGGGACTGTTCCACGACGTGGGGCATACAGTTGCATATGACAATCATGAGCATCATGGAACCATTATAGCCCGTGAAATGCTGCCCAGGTACAACTACACCCCTGCCCAGATTGACAGGATCTGCGAGATAATAATGTCAACCAAGCTGCCTCCGCAGCCTAAAAACCTCCTCGAGAACATTATCTGCGATTCCGACCTGGACTATCTTGGAAGAAGCGATTTCATCCCTGTGTCGAACACACTTTACGAGGAGCTGAAAGCCCAGAACAAGATGGGTTCACTTAATGACTGGAACAAGATCCAGGTTAAATTCATTTCAGGCCACCAGTACTTCACTGCCACTGCAAGAAGCCTTAGGGAGGTGAACAAGCAGCTGCAGATCGAGAGGATACAGAGTCTTATTACCTGATAACCAGTATTTTAGTCACCGTAGAATTTTTTCCGTCAGGACTTGAGCAGAACGCTACATACACGCCTGTTGAAACACGTTTGCCGCGGTAATTGTTAAGATCCCAGGTTGCCAGTCCTCCCTGTGAGGTTGTTTCCCATACAAGGTTTCCGCTGACGTCGGTTATCTTTACCTCTGTATCGCGCATCAGCCCAGTGATTGTTACATTGCCTGAATAATCTTCCCTCACCGGGTTTGGAAAAGCATAGACTTTCCCGAATGCTTCTCCGCCTCCGGTCGCATTTCCGCGGTACGACTGAACTCCTTTTGAAGTGCCAATCCATACTTCGCCCGACTTGTTGTCGACTGCAAGGCTTGTGATGCTGTTCGAAAGCAGGGGGCTGTTTTCCTCATCATAATGTGCAAGCTCCTGGGTGCCGTCGGACGAAAGGAGGTAGACGCCAGAACTCTGTGTTCCGAGCCATTTACGGTTTCCTCCATCGATGGCTATTGCCGTGATTGTTTCAGTCTTCAGCATGTAATCCGCCAGGTCTGATCCGTCGTTTCTGGGGATCTTTATCCTGAAACCGTAAATTACTTCCTCATCAAAGATTTTTTCAGGATTATAATAAAGAAAAGGGCCCTGGTCTGTTCCGACCCAGATCACACCATCGAGATCGGATGCTATCGAGAAGACATTGGAAATGATCTTGTCGTCGCTGTCCCTGATATGCATGTGGATATCCCTGTCATCACCAGTATTTTCGGGTGTTTCCCTGTCGTCGAGAACGTAGAGGCCATGACCTCTCGGGAGGGTCACCCACTTGTAACCGTTTTTGGCGATTATGATGTCTCCTATTGTCGGGGCATCGATCCTCTCGAAATTGAACAGCCACGATCCGTCAGCTTTGAGCACTTTCAGGCTGCTGGGCACCTCAGTCTGTGTTATCCAGAGATTCCTGTTCTTGTCCATTGCCATGCCGCAGACCCTCACGTACGGTGCACCTGCAATAATTGTCTGCAAGGGTGAATTCGAATCATTGTACCTTTTCACCAGCTCCCGGCCGCGGTATTCGAGGAGACCTGCTCCCCATGTGGTTATAAAGACGTGGTTATTGTCATTCGGGTCAACCAGTGCCCTCATTGCATCAGAGAGCCCCGGAGCGGCAAGGGGGCTCCAGCCATTGTTTTCATTCACCGACACCCGGAAGGGCCGCCATACGTTATTCCATGAAACTGTTGCGCCACCACCTGTTATGATCGTCTTGCCATTGAAAGATGAAATGCTGAAAGCAGTGTTTGAAACAGGACCGGGAAGCGACAGAGCTTCAAAATTTGCCATGTTTTTTCCATGAACCAGCCCATTATTCTGATCGGCAATCCAGGCATCGTCATTTTCAACAATTCCCTGTGAAACCGATGGAGCCGCGAGTCCATAATCAGTGATCTTCTTTAAAAGATTACCCGAGGCATCGTAATACCGGAGCTCACGTGAATTGGCTATTGTAAAACCTGTTGTTGCAGGATCGAACGAGGTATTGAACACCCCGGATTCATAAAAGAAAAGCGTTGCGCCTGAATCGTCGATGAGGTAAACGGAATCTCCTCCTGAAACTGCATTTGAAAGGTTTACCAGAAGCCTGTTTCCCGTGAAGAGAAGAGCATTGTATTTTCCTGATGGATCGGGAAGATACGGGACAAGGCTCCAGTTTCCGGAATATGAAAGCCCGGTGCTGTTCAACGAAGCTGAATAAACTCCATGATCTGTCGCCGCAAAGATTTTACCGTTTCCGAAAGCGACATCGAAAACCTCGGTGTTTCCGGTGGATGACCCCGGCTTCCAGGTATCGAAAATCTCCCTTTTGGCAAGATCAACAACCACTATGCCGAAGCTGCTTGCGATGTAAGCATACTTACCGCTGGTTCGTATGCGATAGATTGTTTTCTTTCCTGGAATGTATTTCCTGTCGATGTCGGGCAGGTTGTAGATGGCTCCCTTCGAAACAAGGTCGAGATTGGTGGAAGTATAGGTTATAACCAGAGTCTTATACTCTTCAGACCACGCAATGGAGCTTATGCCGGTCTCGGTGAGGCCATTGACGTGCGAAAGCTTTCTGAGCTCGGAAAGTGATTTGTTGTAAACAAGTATGGAGGAGCCTGTTGAAGCATAAACATCAGCGGTGCCAACAGCAACACTTGCTGCTGTGGAATAGACAAGATGATCGGTCCAGGTGCCTACAGGCGACTGCCCTGCTGATTTCAGAAACAGGAATAAAATGAAATATAATGCAGAAAGTCTTTTCATTAAGGAATTATCGTCCGGAATGATCCTGCAAGTTAAACTTTTAGGGGAATGTTTTATTGTGCCTGGCGGGCAATTCCAACGAGGAACTCACGGAGCTTTTCAAAAGCCCTGGCACGGTGCGACAGGGTGTTTTTTTCTTCAAGGCTCATTTCAGCAAAAGTTTTGTTCCTGCCTTCAGGAACAAATACCGGATCATAACCGAAGCCCCCGGTTCCTCTTTTTTCCTTTATGATCTCGCCGCTGACAGTTCCGTCGAAAAGATATTCCTTACTATTCCAGACCAATGCAATAACAGTCCTGAACCTTGCTTTCCGGTTCTCCTTTCCTTGCAGCAATGACTGAAGCTTCCCTATGTTCGCATCAGAATTTTTGCTCTCACCGGCAAACCTTGCGGAGTGCACACCCGGCATCCCGTTAAGCGCTTCTGTTTCGAGTCCGGTGTCATCGGCAAAAACATTTTTCCCTGTTATCCTGTGAACATATCTTGCCTTTGCCAGTGCATTGCCCTCAAGAGTAAGCTCATTTTCGGGGATGTCATCGGTTATTTCCAGGTCAGCAAGGCTTGAGAGCCTGAAATCAGGCCCTATTATGCTGCCTATCTCCTTCACTTTATGGGGATTGTTCGATGCGAATATCAGGTCCAACATTCTATGCAGTTTTGGATGCAAAAATACTCAAAATTGAGCTTTCCTTTTGAAGCATATTTTTTAAATGGTACATTTGGATAATTAAAGAAGGACTGCCTTTATGAAGCTCCTGGCGAAACTGTTTACCGGATTACTGTTCTTTTTATTATCCGCAGTGCTGCAGGGGCAGTTGCCAGATACGATATTCCCCGAACGTGAACAGGTTAAAAGCATAGAGCTTAGCCACAACCGGAACAGTGTTATTTTTCAGCTTTCTGAAAATGGAGGTGAGCAATACCGTTTTCTTTTGGAAGGATTCGACAGCGGTGCTGCTCAATGGAGAAAATCCGGTTTTAAGGAATACACCAGCCTTCCTCCGGGCAGGTTCATTCTCCATTCCGAAGTGAAAATCGCGGATGGGGCAGTTACAACATTTCCTGAGATTAAAATACATGTGTTGAAGCCCTGGTACTTCACCAATATTGCCTTCGTTTTATATTTCATGCTTCTTTCACTTATCGGATGGGCCATTTATGAACAGATAAACCTGAATTTCGCCCACAGGCAGTACATGCTTGAGCAGATCATCAATAAACGAACGGAGGATCTTATTATTGAGAAGGAAAAAAGCGAAGCCCTGCTTGCAAA
Source organism: Chloroflexota bacterium (assembly GCA_050259395.1). GTDB lineage: Bacteria > Bacteroidota > Bacteroidia > Bacteroidales > VadinHA17 > LD21. The sequence goes on along the minus strand of JBLNAO010000341.1, from coordinate 3,336 downwards.
TGTGCTTCCGAAAAACACCGCCAGCGAAATAATGGCGAAGGGAAAAGCGACAAAGATCAAATATAATTTCGTGACTGTTCTTTTTTCTGATATCCAGGGATTCACAAAGATTGCCGAGGAGATGAACCCTGAGGTGCTGATAGATGAACTCGACAAGTTCTTCTTCTATTTCGATTCGGTCGTTGAGAAATACGGGATCGAAAAGATCAAGACAATAGGCGATGCATACATGTGTGCCGGGGGCATTCCTGAAAAAAACAGGACCAACCCTGTGGAGGTTATCCTTGCCGCTCTTGAGATGAAGGCGTACATGACAAGGCTGAAAGAAACTTCGGAACTGCAGGGAATGAAATACTGGGATATCCGTATCGGCATTCATACCGGTACAGTGGTTGCCGGGGTTGTGGGACAGAAGAAGCTTTCTTATGATATCTGGGGCGATACGGTTAATACGGCAAGCAGGATGGAATCCTCTGGTGAGGCAGGGAAGATCAATATTTCCGGAACGACTTATGAATTTGTAAAGGAATTCTTTCACTGCGAATACCGGGGGAAGATGCCTGTTAAATACAAAGGAGAGCTCGAGATGTATTTTGTGAACGGCATTGTTCCTGAGCTCTGCAACGAAAAGGGCGAGCCCAACAGGAAATTCATAACCAGGATGCAGATGATCAAGCTTCTCGACATCGAGGAGGCAGTGATAAAGATATTTGATGAGGAAGCATCGCCTAACCTTTATTTCCATAATTCAGCGCTTGTAAGAAATGTTACAAACATGGCGGAGCTGCTTGCAACATCGGAAAAGCTTTCTGAAGAGGATTTCATACACCTTAAGCTTGCTGCAATATTCCTGTTTGCAGGTTATATCTATGACTATGAAAAACCGATGGAAGAATCGATCAACCTGCTTACCGGCATGCTTCCCAGGTACGGTCTTGGCAATGAAGATGCCGGGAAGGCCGTCAGCCTGATCAAAAATTCTTACAATGACAATTATGAATCCTTGGCTGACAGGATCCTTCATGATGCCCGGTACGATTATCTTGGCCGCATAGATTATGTTCGCCTTACTGAAAAGCTTCAGAGGGAAATGACCGAATACGGAAAACATCCGGAGGGCAGAAGCTGGATACAACAACAGAAGAAACTTTTCAGAGAGCATGATTTCCTCACACAAACCGCTCAGTTGCTCCGCAGCGTGAAACCGGAAGAGCAGATTTCTGCCCTTGAAAAAAAATGATAAGCTGTTTTTCGCTAAAAACCTTGATTATAACCATATAAAAAATGTACTTTTGACGTTTCTTTTTTAACAAGCGTACTATGGAAATAATGGATTGGAAAAACCTGCCTTTCGGTTACATCAAAACCGATTATAACGTCAGGTGCAGCTTCAGGAATGGGAAGTGGGGTAAACTTGAAGTTTCAACATCGGAATATATTGATATACATATTGCTGCAACCGGACTTCATTATGGTCAGGAAGCGTTCGAAGGACTCAAGGCTTACATGGGCAAGGATGGCAAGGTAAGGTTGTTCCGATGGGAAGAAAACGCCAAACGTCTGATCCTGTCGGCTGAAGGCATCAAGATGGCCCCTGTTCCTGTTGAAATGTTCAGGGAGGCAATTTTCAAAGCAATAGAGTTAAATAAAAAGTATGTTCCGCCATATGGATCGGGTGCCACTCTTTATATAAGGCCGCTTCTTTACGGCAGCGGGGCAGAGGTTGGTGTGAAGCCTGCTTCAGAATACCAGTTCATTGTTTTTGTCACGCCTGTAGGACCGTACTTCAAGGAAGGCGTCAAGCCGGTTAACATGATAATTTCACGCGATGTTGACAGGGCAGCTCCAAAAGGAACAGGCACTTACAAGGTTGGCGGAAATTATGCAGCCAGCCTCAGGGCGATAGTTAATGCCAAATGCGCAGGTTATTCCAACACTCTTTTCCTCGATGCCAAAGAGAAGAAGTACATCGACGAATGCGGACCTGCCAATTTCTTCGGAATCAAGGACAATACATATGTTACTCCGAAGTCAGAATCAATACTGAATTCAATCACGAACATGAGCCTGGTTGAGATTGCCGGAAGCATCGGCCTGAAGACCGAGCGCAGGCAGGTCCCCGTGTCGGAGCTTTGCACTTTTGAAGAGATCGGTGCATGCGGAACTGCAGCTGTGATAAGTCCCATTTCAAAAATCTTCGATCCTGAAGACAATATGATATATGAATATTGCAAAGATGGTAATCCCGGTCCTGTGAGCATGAAGCTTTATAATAAACTCGTTGCAATACAGTATGGCGATGAACCGGATCCATTCGGTTGGATAACTGTTCTTGATTAAAAAACCAGCTGGGTGAAGGAGAGTCGGAATAGACATTATTTATAATTTGTAATTTGAAGCTTGGACCCGCTTTTGCGGGGTTGGGGGGCAGAAGAATGAATAAATCGGCAACAGGTTACGCGAAAAGGAGGGTGACTGGCTCGCACTTCACTCTTGTAATCAGCGTTTCGCTTGTTCTTTTTCTTCTCGGATTGCTTGGGCTGATTGTCATCAACGCACGCGAGCTTTCAGACTACTTCCGCGAGAGCCTTTCATTTTCGATCTTCCTCGATGAAGGCTCACGTGAGGCAGACATAAGGATGCTGCAGAAAGACCTGGATGCCAAACAATACGTCAAGTCAACCCTTTATGTTTCAAAAGAGGAAGCCGCAACCAAAATGAAGGAAGAGCTGGGCGAGGATTTTATCAGCTTCCTCGGGGATAATCCTTTACCGCCTTCAATAGATGTGTTTTTGTATGCGGATTATACAAGTCCCGACAGCGTTGCGAAAATCGAGAAATACGTGAGTGGTTATCCGTTCGTGAAAGAGGTTTTGTACCGCGAATCACTGCTTATACTTATAAATGAGAATATCAGGAAGATCAGTGTTTTCCTGCTTGTCATAAGCGCTTTCATGTTCATAATAGCCATCACAATTATAAACAATACGATCAGGCTTGGCATCTATTCGAGGAGATTTATAATACGGACCATGCAGCTGGTGGGGGCGACGAGGTCATTTATCCGAAGACCTTTTCTCGTTCAGGGCGCTTTCCAGGGGCTTGTTGCCTCGATCATTGCCATGAGCCTTATTATGGGACTATTATATATCATCGAGAGGGAATTCTTTATGATATTCACATTTGAAACGCCTAAGCTTCTGATCCTGCTTGGAGCGGGAATAATTGTTACCGGAATACTGATCAGTACTATCTCAACGTTTTTTTCTGTTAACAGGTACCTCGACATTCCTGAAGACAAACTTTATAACTGAACAAAAATGAGCACAAAAAACG
>JBLNAO010000340.1:0-4964 GCA_050259395.1 Chloroflexota bacterium | reverse complement strand
TTAAAATAATTGCCGGGTTGATTGCCATCCTGGGTCACATATTTCCTGTTTTTGCCGGCTTCCGTGGTGGGAAAGGTGTTGCATCTGCATTTGGTGTGCTTCTTGCGCTTCAGCCTCTGCTTACAGCAACCAGCATAGGAGTATTCCTCCTTGTATTCTTTGCCGGGGGAATCGTATCAATTGCATCCATTACAGCAGGCATTGCTTTCCCTGTACTGTTGTTTACAATATTCGACACACCTTCGGTTGTGTTCAAGATCTTTTCCGTCTTTGTGGCTGTAGCTTTGATAATAACTCACCGGAAGAATATCAAAAGACTGCTGCACGGTGAAGAGGCCAGGCTCATTCACTACCGGAAAAAGAGGCAATAAAGTTTCACATAGGCATCAATGGATTTGGCCCCAGCGTATCAGAGCAGCTGTTAAATTAATTGCATTTCATTTAATTAGTCTAAATAAATGTTTAGAATTATAAGACTGTAGAATACTCATCAGGAATGTTTTAACATAGAAATTTGCTATTTTTAGCAATTCATTTAATGACTTTTTAAAACACAGAAAATATGGAAAAAAGCTTGAAAGGCACCCAGACAGAGAAAAATATTCTCAAAGCATTTGCCGGCGAATCACAGGCTAAGAACAGGTATGAATTTGCAGCCAAGGTTGCAAAGGAAGAAGGTTATGAGCAGATATCTGCAATCTTCACCGAGACCGCGCAACAGGAACAGCAGCATGCCAAAAGGTTTTTCAAATTTCTCGAAGGAGGAATGGTCGAGATCACTGCCTCTTATCCTGCAGGTAAGACCGATACCACAAAAGATAACCTCCATGCTGCAGCTGAAGGTGAGCATGAGGAATGGAGCCTGCTCTATCCTGAATTTGCAAGGATTGCCGAAGCTGAAGGGTTCATTCAGGTTGCAACAGCATTCAAAGCTATCGCCCTTGCCGAAAAAGTCCATGAGGACAGGTACAGGAAGCTTCTCGAAAATGTAATGCAGAATAAAGTATTCCAGCGCGACGAGAAAGTATTCTGGTATTGCAGGAAGTGCGGTTACATTCACTTTGGAACCAAAGCGCTCAAAAATTGTCCGGCCTGCGGTCATCCGGAGGCTTATTTCGAACTGATGGCTAATAATTATTGATGATTGAAGGAGAAGATCTCCTCAACCTTATCAGGAGCAGGCGAAGTCACAGGAAATACAGCAATAAAGCTGTTGAGCGGGAGAAAATTGAAAGAATTATCGAAGCAGGCAGAATGGCTCCTTCTGCCTGCAATGCACAGCCATGGAGATTCATCGTTGTTGATGATCCGGCCTTGTTGAAGCAAATTGCGGAAGCTGCAGTCGCAAAGCTTCTCGGCATGAACTGGTTCGTAGACCAGGTACCGGTTCAGATAGTGGTTGTTCGTGAAAATCCGAATTTAAGCTCGAAGGTGGGGGGACAGATCAAAAACAAGGATTACTCCCTTATAGATATCGGCATTGCATGTGAGAATATTTGCCTCCAGGCCGAAGCCGAAGGACTGGGTTCATGCATGCTTGGGTGGTTCGACGAAAACAGAGTAAAAAAATTACTCAGTATTCCTAAATCAAAAAGAGTCGAGCTTATAATTACTCTCGGATATTCTCTGGCTGAAAAAAGAGAGAAACGGCGAAAACCTCCTGAGGAAACAATTTCCTACAATAAATATTAAGAACTTACACAGAGGCACACAGAGGGCCACAGAGCTACACAGAGTTCTTAGCAGGCATATTTCTGTAAAATCTGTTCCTTCTCTGCGAAACTCTGTGTAACTGTTAGTTACTTGTTCATGATCTTTCCGGGGTGTTTTGCGGTTAATTTTTATTTAAGATTACCAAGAGCTGCTTTTATTCTTTTTATCGCTTCAACAAGCAGCTCATCCGAAGTTGCATATGAAATCCTGATGCATGTCGGTGCTCCGAAAGAATCCCCTCCCACTGTTGCAACCTGAGCCTTATCGAGCAGGTAAAATGCCAGGTCGTCGGAGGTGTTGATCTTTACAGTGCCATCTGTTTTCCCGAGATAATAGCTGACATCAGGCATCACATAAAAAGCGCCCTGCGGGACCTTCACCTTCAAACCCCTGATCTCATTCAGCAATCCGCAAACGAGATCTCTCCTTCTCAGGAATGCTTCCTTCATGATCTTCTGTGAGCTGCCATCCCCCATCAGAGCTGCAAGCGTGGCTCTCTGAGCTATAGAACATACGCCAGATGTAAACTGTCCCTGCAGTTTATTGCACGCTTTAGCGATCCAGAGTGGAGCCCCTATATAACCGATCCTCCAACCTGTCATGGCATAACCTTTCGATACTCCGTTCACGGTAATGACCCTGTCGCGGATGAAATCGAACGATGCCATGCTCACATGCTCACCCTCGAAAATGATATGTTCGTAAATCTCATCAGACATCAGGAATACGCCGTCATGTTTTGCAACGACCTTTGCAATTCCCTCCATCTCACTCCGGTTATAAACCATTCCTGTGGGATTCGAGGGTGAATTGAATATGATGAGCCTTGTTTTCGATGTGATTGCAGCTTCAAGCTGTCCCGGTGTTATCTTGAAATCGTTTTCGATTTTCGAATCCACAACAACCGGTTTGCCATCAGCAAGCAGGATCTGATCGTAATAGCTGACCCAGTAAGGAGCAAGAATTATTACCTCATCGCCGGGATTAACTATCGACAGTATAACATTTATGATTGAATGCTTGCCACCAGCAGAAACAATAATCTGCTCGGGAGAATAATCGAGTCCGTTTTCCCTTTTGAACTTGGCGGAGATAGCTTCGCGAACATCGTTATAGCCCGGCACCGGCGGGTATTTGGAATAATTATCGTCTATGGCTTTTTTTGCCGCCTCCTTTATGTAATCCGGTGTGTTGAAATCCGGTTCACCGAGGCTGAGACTTATTATATCAAGTCCTTTGGCTTTAAGTTCCCGGCTTTTCTGAGCCATTGCAAGAGTGGCCGATACTGCCATCTTCTTTATCCTGTCTGATAGATATTCCATAGTGTGTTTATCTGAAAGTTCTTAATCAAAAGTAGCTACAATTTCGGATTCCGGATTTTCGTTTCCGGATTTTTTATGAACCGGGACTTTATTAAAAAGACCTTTGCAGTAACACATTTTGTAATTAGCTTTGTATAAAAGCCACAAAATGGAAAATCTGTTTGACATTCTTAAAATATCTGTTCCTGCAATCCTGGTGCTTATAACCGCCTGGTTAACAATAAGGTCTATGATAAAAAATGATCAGGAATGTCGAAGGCAGGAGCTCCTTCTGCAGAATTCAAAAACAATCACGCCAATCAGGCTTCAGGCTTATGAAAGGATAATCCTTTTTCTTGAGAGGATCTCACTCGAATCGCTGCTTGTAAGGGTGAGCACACCGGATATGACGGCAGCCCAGCTGCATTCTGCGCTTCTCACAACTATCAGGGCTGAATTCGAACATAATCTTTCACAGCAGATATACATGACGCCCCAGGCCTGGGAAGTTGTAAGGAACGCCCGATCGAGCACCATTAAGATCTTAAACACCGAAATTGAAAAAACACCTGCCGATGCAGCAGGTATAGCTTTCTCAAAAAGACTTCTCGAAAAAGTAATGGAGATGGATAAAGAGCCCACAAGGGCAGCCATCGATTACGTCAAGGCCGAAATAGGAAGAGTTATGTAAATATCACGAACTCACCCCCATCGGTCCCCCTCTCTGCTATCGCAAAGAGGGGGATGCCTGTAAAATAATGTCCTCTTTACAATGCAGACAGGGGATTCAGGGGTGAGTTCATGTTAGTTATAGTAATTCAACGCTCCTCTTCACGAAGGTGCTGAGATCCTCACCCCGCAACATGTTATTTGCCAGAAGCGCCAGGTCGATAAGTTGTTTCACGACCTTATTTTCGCTGCCAAAGTTCTCAAGGATGTTCTTCCTTGATTCTTCAATGGCATCAAGTTCTTTGCGCTTCTTTTCAAGGTCATCTTTTTCAAACTGACTGACTTCTTCAGGTTTTTTCTTCTTATGTTCATTATCCATAAAGTCAATTTCCTCCTTCAGTCGCTTACGCTCTGAATCGTTCTCGGACAACCTCGATCCTTCCCTGGACTTCAGATCTTCAGAAGTCTTCACAATCAGCGGATGATTAGCATTAAGAACAACATTGTAGCTGTCTGGCAACTCGCCGTAGAAGTTCATTCCGCCTCCCATGGCCGACATTTCCTTCATCCTTCTCATGAATTCCGACTGTGTTATGATGACGGGAGCTTCATTCTCATCGAGACTCTCGACTGTCACATTGTACATGTCTTTGGTCTTCACTTTTACATTGAAAACATTTTTCAGATCATCCTGCTCTTCGGGAGCAAGCTTTGATTTGCGCATATCATCTTTCTGGATCAGCTTATCGATAACATCCGAATCGACCCTCACGAATCTGGTATCTTTCAGCTTTGTCTCGAGCTGATTGATGAGATGGACATCCAGCTGGCCATCGAGATTAAGGACATCATAACCCCTGTTCCTGGCCTTTTCAATGTAAGAGTACTGATCTGTCTTGTTGGTTGTGTAAAGGTAAACAAGCGTCTTGTTCTTGTCTGTCTGGTTTTCCTTTATCAGTTTTTCGTATTCCTCGAGAGTGAAATACTTGTCATCAGTGTTCTTGAGCAGTGAGAATTTAACAGCCTTTTCGTAAAACTTCTCCTCAGTCATCATTCCATATTCGATGAACAGCTTGAGATTATCCCATTTTTTTTCAAATTCTTCGCGGTTATTCTTGAAGATGTCATTCAGCCTGTCGGCAACTTTCTTGGTTATGTGTGAGGAAATCTTTTTGACATTAGAGTCGCTCTGAAGATAGCTTCTCGAAACGTTCAGAGGGATATCGGGTGAATCAATTACACCGTGAAGCAATGTCAGAAATTCCGGAACAATTCCTTCAA